>JBFMGN010000004.1:0-24364 GCA_040752435.1 Spirochaetota bacterium | reverse complement strand
GGCCGGAAACCGCGACAGATAACTCAAGGAAGAATAACCGGTCCCGAAATCGTCGATCGCGATTTTTAAACCGCTATTCTCATCTTTCAGCCGGTGCATCTTTTCGATTGCACTTTCCGCATCTTTCATTATGCAGGTTTCGGTTAATTCCAGAGTCAGAAGTTCAGAACTAAGCCCCACCCGCTTCAGAATGTCATTTACAACTTTGTTCAAATCTCCCTTTTCAAGCTGTTTTGGGGATACATTGACGGAAACATATAGATCCCTCCATCCCATATTCCGCCAGTATTTTAGATGCCTTAAGGCTGTTTCAAGAACCCACTCTCCCAGGGGCATGATAAGACGCGTATCTTCGGCAATCTCGATAAACTTGTCGGGGTGAATGATACCTTTTTGGGGATGAATCCACCGCAGAAGGGCTTCCATTCCCCCGGTTTTTCCGGTACTGTCAACAATCGGCTGATAGTACAATTCGAACTCGTTGTTGCTTAAGGACTTCCTTAAACCGTCCTCATACATCAGCCGGTCGACCGCTTTGTTATTCATTTCCTTTGTGAAGAAAACGTAGGTATTACCAAACTCTTTGGCCGTATACATGGCCGCATCGGCATTCCGTAACAGGGTTGTCTTATCCATTCCGTCTTCCGGAATCAGGGCTATTCCGACGCTTACACCCATGCCGACATTCGATAGGGAACCGTAGCCTTCTATGGTAAAAGGCTCAAGTATCTTTTCAATAATACGCCTGGCGACAACGGCAGCATCCTCGGTTTTCCGGATGTGTGGAAGTAATAGGGTAAACTCGTCTCCACCCAGGCGAAAAATATCTTCCATCTGGAAGCGGTATACCTGGTCGTCTTCACGCAGGCAGTTGCTCAAACGCCGGGCACACTCTTTTAAGATCCTATCCCCCATTTCGTGCCCAAGACTGTCGTTGACTTTCTTAAATCCATCCAGATCCAGAAAAAGCAAGGCTGCATGGCGGTACTTCTGCCGTTTTATTTCTGCTATAACCTGGTCCAGGCTGTCATTTAGCCTGTCACGGTTCCCCAAGGAGGTAAGCTTATCGTGGTATGCGAGATACTTAAGGCGCCGTTCCGCTTTTTTTCGTAACGCTATATCCCTGATTATGCAGGTCAATATCCTGTTGTTTTGAACACCTTTTGAATTACCGAAAGAAATCTCCAAGGGAAGGACATCCCCGTTTTTTCTTCGGCCGAGAACCTCGATCGAGTTTTTTAAACCGGAGAGTATACGGTGGGTTTCATCGATAAAAAAGTACTTCTTAAACTGAATTTCGTACTTTTCATACCTGGATGGAGGGAACAGCATATTTATTTTCTTATTCTCAACCTCCCGGCTGTCATACCCAAAAATCTTTTTTACGGCGGAGTTTGCAAATAAGATTTTAAACTCGTTGTCTATCTGGACAATCGCATCCGTTGCGGTTTCCGCCAGTATCTTGTAGTTCTCCCGGCTGGCCAGGAGTTCTTCTTCAATTTCCCTGCGATAGGATACATCTCTAAGCCGAATTTTAAATGTTTCGCTGCCATCGGTATTGTAAGACAAAATGGCAATATCCAGGGGTATTTCATACCCTTTTCTGTGGAGTCCATTGATTTTTATAGATTCTTCACTTTTTTGACCCTGATTGATAAAACCGGAAATAAGCCTGTCCCACCTTTCCGAGAAGAAGGCCTGCATATAATCCGGAAACAGCTCGATAATATTCCGGTTCAATACCTGATCCGGATCTTTTCCGAATATATCGAGAAAAGGTATCTCTGCTGAAATTATTATACCTTCCCTGTCCACAGTCGCGAGGGTATCCACCGCCTGAGCTTCACCTTTCCCTGTCTTAACTCCGGCAAATCCGTTTTCATCGCCTTTTTTTGTTTTAAATTCCTCGAGGTATGATGAAATCCTTTGGAGGGTCTTTTCCAGCTTCAAGATACGCTGCTCGAGTTTCGAGTGCTTTTCACCGCTCATTAACAATTTTCCTACAATTGTCTTCTATTGTTATAGAGAATATCGTTTTTTGCAAGGGGAAAATGAAGAACTACGAGCTCACGCTCGTAGCCCCCTACGGGGGCGAGAAGCTCGGGCAGGCATATTGGGTAGTATCACCCTTCGAGTGCGGGAAGCTAGGGCCAGCATATTGGGTAGTATGCGGCGATGGACGGAATCACTTAAACCATCAATTTATGAAGAAGAGCACAGGCGGGAACCTGTGCTCTTTTCTCAGCCGCGTACTTGATGATTTCAGAGGGAAAGCGTCAACGGCAGGATTGTAAGCGACGCATTCTTGGAAAGCACTCCGTACTCTATTGCGATGTTTACGAAAAGAAGCCGGGCACCTACCATGACTCGGGCGTCGAAGAACCTGTATTTTTTTGTAGTCGGTGCTTCTATATAGATGGAGGCGGAGGACTTATCGAGGGTATACCCGGCGGCCGTCACCGTCATGGTGGCGCGTGAATCCATCGTCATATTGGTTTTGACTCCACCGATATTGAAATCGAGCCCTATTCCACCATACACACCCCCCAGGATCGGGATCATGACATTCCCCACCAGTTTGGGTGAAATGAGAAGACCGGACCAGTTGTACAAAAGTTCAGCCGCGGCGTCGAAGGTTGCGGTGCCTTGAATAGGCGCTCCACCCGGCACAGGGTTCGGGAATTCGACTGTCTGGCTTTGAGACGGGAACTCATATCTAATGCCCAGTCTCCCCGAATCATAGTCAACCGAAAGCCGTGCATCGGCCTGAAAGAGGAACCATTTAAAGAGTCTGTATCGGAGTTCACCCCCCACGTGGAGGGCACCAGTTGTGAAACTTATCCCCGGAGGCAGAGCGGAACCAGCTTGTTCAATAATTCTTCCTATATCGGGGACATACCCGATACGCACACCGATATCCCAGGCTCTTTTCGAAAAACCGAGTTTCAGATAAGCCTCATCGTAGGGCAGGGGCAAAATTACGAGGGCTTGCGGAATAGCGCTAAAAAGTCCGGCGTTGCCGCTGGTATCAATCTCAAAAATACTTAAATCCGGTTCCTTGCCCTGGCTTATATCATTGATAATCTTTACCCATAAAGGTTGAACGGCAAACCCCAATCCACCACCAAGCTTTAACGAGAACCCGTTGTAAACGTTGGAATGAAGCACATTGCCTGACCCACCGTAAAAGCCCATGAAGGGTCCCATTTTATTCGAGATACCCTGGCTTGTTTTCGTCAGCGCATCTTTCAAATCCCCGACAAAAGCATCCGTTTTGATTTCCTGGGCAAGGGAAACCGACGATAGTAATGCAAACAGCACCAGCCCAATCCATATTTTTTTAATCATACTTACCTCCTGTAGTTACACCTTCATGAATAATAAAGTTATTTCATATCCTAAAATGTAGCACAAAAATAGAGAAATCACAATATACCATATTTATTAATATTATGCTAATGAATTTACACTCTTTAATGAAGATACTACGAGCTTACGCTCGTAGCCCCCTACGGGGACGAGAAGTTTCGCACGGAGAACACGGAGAAAAGAAGAAGGAGATGAATTTCACTTTAGAGAACACAGAGGGGGAAATGGTACTTTCAGTATTCTAATTCAGGCAGGCGCAGCGCGGCCGATTGCCTGTACCCTTATTGCGCTCCTTAGTCTCTGTGTACTCTGTGTGAAATTTCTTAGGGTGGTCAAGGTGGGTAGCCCCCTTCGAGGGCGAGAAGTTAGGGTCAGCATATTGGGTAGCCACGGAACCCGCGGAAATATACGGAAAAAGTGTTAATGGTTACAGCCTCCCGCGTCATTCCGCGTCATTCCGCGTCATTCCGCGTGATTCCGCGGCTAATAAATTCTGGCTTTTGAAATTGCCTCTTATGCTAATTAATTTACATTCTTTATGGTTTTTAGAGGCGCCCTATAATAAAACGGACCAGGAAATTATGACCTGCCCGAAAACATTACAGACTCTTCAACGGTTAAATTCAATACTCAGGGGGAAGATGCTCCAGCTCGGCAAAACTGAACACCGGCCCGTCTTTGCATACATATTTGGGGCCGATATTACACCGCCCGCATTTCCCGAACCCGCATTTCATCCGGTTTTCAAGGGAAACGACTATGTTTTCCTTAGAAAATCCAAGTTCCTGCAACACGGGGATGGTGAACCGTATCATGATGGGGGGGCCGCAGACTAAGGCTACAGCGTTCACAGATGAAGGGTTAAGCGCCTTAAGAACATTGGGAACCAGGCCGACCTTCCCGTCCCACTTCTCCTGGGGTTCTCTGTCAACCGTGAGGGTCAAATCTATAGTTGAATTCCCCCGCCAGGAGCTTAAGACCTCTTTGTAGAGAAGCTCCCCCGGGTCCCTGGCGCCGTAAAGTGCAGTAATTTTCCCATACCGCCGCCTGTTTTCCGCGGTAAGCATATAGGTGATGGCTGAACGGAGGGTTGTAAAGGCAAATCCACCCGATACTATGAGTATATCCTTTCCTTCCATTTTATCCCAGGGAAATGCATTGCCCAGGGGACCCCGCACCCCGATTTTTCTGCCTTTCTCCAGGGAATGGAGTTCGTTGGTAACCGTGCCGGTTCGTTTCACGGTAAAAAGGAGAAATCCATCCTCTGTGGGAGACGAGGCCAGGCCGAAGGGTGATTCCCCTTTTCCGAAGACCGAAACCTCGGCAAACTGTCCCGGCAGGTAGGCAAAAGCCTTGCGGTCGACTTCTTTTTCGAATACAAGCTTGAATGTTTTTAAATCCCGCGCCCTGTTTTCAATTATTATATCTTCAATGACGGCAGGATACGGTATGTAAGGATTATTCATCGTAACTACTCCGGGGTCACAATAGTATGAAACGTGGTAAGGATCTCCCGTATATCCAGGTTGACAGGGCAATGACGGATACAGCGGCCGCAGCCGACACAGAAGATAGCCTGGCTGTTCTCCACCGTATATGAAAACTTATGCATTATTCTCTGGCGCATACGTTGCTTCTTGTTTACCCGGGGGTTATGACCCGAGGCATGCAAGGTAAAAAGAGGATACTGGCAGGAATCCCAGGTACGGATTCGTATGCCTTCCCCTCGGCCGTTCGTTTCATCGGTTATATCAAAGCAGTGGCACGTAGGACAGAGATAGGTGCACGCACCGCACCCAAGGCAGTTGTTTGTGACCGGTTCCCAGGCCGCATCTTCGAAACGGGAATCGAGCTTTTCCTTAAGACCGTTTATATTTAAGGTCGAAACTTTCGCCTCGGCCCGTTTTATATTCTCATCCCGCCGGGTGAAATGGTCTTTCACAGGCTCACCCAACAGTGAGGAAGCTGCCGTTAAAAAGGCTTTGCCTTTCTCCGTTATCCCTTCCAAAAGGATTAAATCTGCCAATTCGCAGGCGAAAATATCCGAACCCTCTTTTCCCGCCGGGTCTCCCCTCACGGAAGTACAAAAACAGGTGGGGACCGGTTCATTGCAGCTCAGGGTTATAACGAGGGCCTTCTCACGCCTTTTCAGATAATAGGGGTCCGGGAAACGCCCGGCGGTATCACTGAATATTTTATCGAGGAACTTAAGGGCAAGTGCGTCGCACGGTCGTGCTCCAAAGATTATGGACCGTTCTTCCGGCAGGGTTATACCGGATAGGATATCACCGGAAAAGGTAATGAGGGTCTCTTTTTGAGGGAAGAATAAACCTTTGGGAGAAAGCTTGGCGTTACCGCATTGGAAACTGATTTCGGTTTCCCCGTCAAACCGGCGGAACTCAACTCCCCTCTCGGTCTCTACCGGCGCATAGACAACCGCGCCCTTTCCGGCAAAAGCCAAAAGCTTATTAAGATCATCTTTTCTGATTATGCCATATTCCATTTGCCGTCTGATACCTCATTCCGAAATCTTATCCGTTACGGTTCCGTAATAAAACTTTCGCAGTCGCCTTCCTTGAAGGTTGACAACGGGGGTGTTTCTTCCATTGAAAAGTTCGGTCTATATTTGAAAAACTCATCTACATCCTTGACTATCTTTTTGGTAAAAGTCCGTAAATCGATATTCATGGGGCATGCCCGGTAACAGGCATCACACTCCACGCACCTGCCTGCCTGGTGGAAAATACGTATCAGGTGAAATATCATGGTGTCGGTAAGTTCCGTGCTGACACCGATCCAGCGCAAGTCGGTCTGTTCGGCAAAGCATTCCTTGCAGTAACAGGTCGGACAGGCCTGCCGGCAGGCATTACAGCGGATACACTTGGAGATTTCTTTTTTAAAGTATTCCCACCGCACCTTAACATCCTGCTTTTCAAATTCATCAATGACCTGGTAACCGCCGTTCCCCGCCTCCCTGGATTTACCCTCAATAATAAAATCCGTATTTTCAGGAGCCGGGAACCTGCATTCTCTACATGCCTCCTGCAGGGCTTCTTCCCTGGCAACTGTTATGGATTTTCCAAAGGCGGTGGTCATCTGAAGGGTTCCGTCCTGGTTTTCCACCCATGTATCGATCTCATCCCCGTGTACCAGGGATAACACTTTACGTTTATCCACCATTCCCATGCACGGCACACCGATAAGAACGAGGTTTTCTCGTAACGCCTGTTTTTCTTTAATAAGAGTGAAGATGGAGCGAAGATCACAGCCCTTGGCGGCTATGCCTACCTTGAGTTTTGGAGTTTGCTCGTTTTTCCTTTTGAAGGGATTATTCTCAAAATATTTCGGCAGGTATACAGCCAGATTGTTGGAACAGAATGAGTTCCAGACAAGTTTGCCTACGGCAGCAGCGCGGTTCTGCCCGGCCTCCCGCCGTATAAAAAAGGGCCTGCTCTGAAGCGGAAGCGTGCCGCCTTCATAACCGATAAAAAGATCGATTTTGTTATCATCAAAGAGTTTTATAACGATTTCCTGAATCTTTTCGTCAATCTTTTTCATAAGCCTGCACGGTCTCTTTTACCAGCCTGTCCGCCGGCCCGACCTTCTTAACGTCGGCAATAACCTTATTTATCAATGAGGCAAACCGGCTGCCCTCGGAAGCCGATACCCAGGAAAATTGCAGGCGCTCCGGTTCTATTCCAATGTAGGTGATAAGGTTTTTCATCAGCGCGAACTTCCTTCTGGCAATAAGATTTCCGCTGATGTAGTGGCAGTCACCGGGATGGCAGCCCGACACAAGCACACCGTCGGCGCCGTTTTGAAGGGCTTTAACGAGATACAGGGGGTTTATCCTGCCTGAACAGGGAACTCGGATTATCCGGATATTAGGGCCGTACTGGAGGCGGCTTACACCCGCCAGATCGGCCCCCGCATAGGAACACCAGTTGCATAAAAAAGCTACTATTTTCGGTTCCCAGTTAACGGCGGTGTCCTTAACGTTTTCTTTAACGGCTTCAATTTCCAAACTCATTTCCATTCCTTCGACTTCAGAGTACCTTGAGAATATTTAATATCTGTTCATCCTTGAACCCGCGCAGGTTTATGGCCGAACCACGGCAGGTGGCGGCGCATGCTCCGCATCCTTTGCAAACAGCCTCGTTAATCGAGGCGACTCCCCGGGTTTCATCTAAGGTTACGGCATTATACGCACACACGGTAACACACGCGCCGCACCCGGCACAACGGGCTTCATTGACATAGCAGATCTTCCCTTCTCCCTCAATGAAGTCCTTGCTCAAGATGGGGAGGGCCCTTCCCGCGGCAGCCATGGCCTGGGAGACAGCCTCAATCATATCCTTGGGATAGTGGGCAAGGCCGCAGACATAAACGCCGTCGGTTGCAAATTCCACCGGCCGGAGTTTTACATGCGCCTCCAGGAAAAACTTTTCGGAATTGAGAGGCACCTTGAAAAACCGGGACAGTTGTTCGTTATCCGGGTTGGGATTGATCCTTGAAGATAACACCAAAAGCCCGGCAGGGATTTCCAACTCCACTCCCAGAATATGGTCGTAGACTTCGACGGAAACCTCATCACCGTCAGCCTTCACAACCGGCTTCCTGTTCAGCTCGTACCGTACAAAGGTAATGCCCATCTCCCGTGCCCGGCTGTACTGCTTTTCCCGGAAACCATAGGTGCGTATATCTCTGTACAGAATGAAGACATTTGCATCCGGCCGCAACTCCTTCATACGGATAGCGTTCTTTATCGCAGCGGTACAGCACACCCGGCTGCAATACATGTGGCCGCTTTCTCGGGAACCGACGCACTGAATAAAAACAACATTGTCCGGGACTGTGAAATCAGGTTGAGCGATCCGTTCATTCAATTCAAGGAGGGTCTTTACCCGGCCGCTTTCCCCGTACAGGTATTCCTTCGGCTTCGCTTCACTGCCGCCTGTCGCAATCACTGCAACCCCGTGCTCTATTTGAGTTTCTTCGGGAATACCGCCATTGCTGCGTGTACGGAGCGTGGTAACGAAGTTTCCCACAAAACCATCGACTTTTATCACTTCGGTCCCAGTGAATAAGCTGATATTACTATGGCAGGTAACCCTTTCCACCAGGGACTGTATATATTCCCCCACATCGTAACCGTCGATGGTTTTATCAATTTTTAACGCATTGCCGCCCAGACAGGCGGACTTTTCCACCAGGAACACCTCAAAACCCTGATCTGCTATCGATAGGGCGCTTGTCATACCGGCCAGACCGCCGCCTACAACCAGCGCTTTCCGGGTTACCTTTAGAGGAATTGATTTTAAAGGTTCAATTTTCCTGGCTTTGGCAACCGCCATCCGTACCAGGTCTTTCGCTTTTACCGTTGCGGCCGCTTTCTCATGCATATGCACCCAGGAACACTGATCCCTGATATTAGCCATTTCAAAAAGATGGGGGTTTAAACCCGCTTCCCGGATTGTCTGCTGGAAAAGGGGTTCGTGGGTCCTGGGAGAGCAGGAAGCGACGATGACCCGGTTAAGCCCGTACTCTTTTATCCTTTCCTTGATGACGGTCTGGGTATCGGAGGAACAGGTATACAGGTTATCTGTGGCATACACAACGTTAGGCAGCATGGCGGCGTACTCCGCCACGGAAGGTACATTAACAATTCCGCCGATATTCTTACCGCAATGGCAGACAAAGACGCCAATCCTGGGAGGTTCGCCGGTTATATCCCGTTCCGGCGGAAGTTCATACTGCTCAACCTGGGTTCCACGGACATCCGAGAGTTGCACCATAGCCCTGGAAGAAGCGCTGGATGCCTCCATGACGGTTTCGGGAATGTCCTTCGGTTCGGAAAAGGGGCCGCACACGTAAATGCCGTCTTTAACCGAGGAGACGGGATCGAAAGGCTTTTTTACGGCAAACCCGTCACCGTTCAGTTCTATACCGAACTTCTCCGCCAACTTAAGTGCATCCACGGGCGGTTTAAGCCCCGCGGAGAGCACGACCATGTCGAACTCTTTGGTTTTATATCCACCGTTATCATCTACATAACCGATTCTTAAATCTCCGCCGGGAAGTTCCTCGACTTTCGAGGGCCGGCACCGGGTAAAATCGATTCCCAGATCTTTTGCCCGTTCATAATACGCATCAAACCCTTTTCCGTGGGCCCTTAAATCCATATAAAAAATATCGCAAACTATATCTTCTTCGTGTTCCCTGGCGATGATAGCCTCTTTCACCGCGTACATGCAGCACACCGATGAGCAAAAATTATTGCCGCTGTCCCTGGAACCTACGCACTGTATAAAGGCTATCCGCGCCGGCTTTAACAAATCGGAGGGGCGAAGCACTTTGCCCATGTAAGGGCCGCTGGCCGAGAGAATCCGCTCAAACTGGAGACTGGTTACAACGTTCGTGAAAGAGGAGTATCCGTACTCCGGTTTCAAAGATGCGTCGTAAAGGCAAAATCCGGGCGACAGTATCACCGCTCCGGCCTTAATATCAACTACCTCATCCTCCTGGGAATAATCGATGGCGCCAGCCGGGCAGGCTTCTCCACATATCCCGCAGGCCCCGAGTTGGAAGCGGATGCAATTTTTTCTGTCTATTACGGGTACATTGGGGAGAGCCTGGGGGAAAGGTATATAAATAGTAGGCCGTTTTTTCAAGCCCATCTCAAATTCCGAAAGCAGAATGGCAGGGGGTTTTTCGTACACCGTTTTAAGGCGGATGGACTGGGTCGGGCATACGGATTCGCATGCGCCGCAGGTAAGGCACACCTCGCTGCCTCTGTGGTAGGGCGTATCGACCTTTATTTCGGCCCCTCGGCCGACAAAATCGGCCACCCCGACACCCATCCGCTCCCTGCATACCCGTACGCATAGCCCGCAGAGAATACAATCATCATTTTCCAGGGGAAACCTTGGCGTTTCAATTCCATATTTTACCGCCAGAGCCTGAAGCACTTTCACTTCCGGGCAGCGGGAAAGGAATAATTCCACCGTCATTTTCCTGCTTTTATGTACCCGCTCGGAATCGGTTTCTATTTCAAGACTGTCCCATATTTCATAATTGCACGAAGTGACAAGCTTCTTTCGCTTTCCGCCGATCTCCACCATACATAAACGGCATCCCCCGTAGGCTTCCATGGCGGGGTGGAAACAGAGGGTCGGGATATCAACATTACTCTGTTTAGCGATATCCAGGATGGTCTGCCCGGCTTTCGCCTCCAGGGACCGGCCGTTTAAGGTTATTGTGATGGTTTCTCCTTGAACAGCTTTCCTGCCACTCATGCCACCACCTCTTTTACAGGAGCTTTTTTAATGGCATCGAACCGGCATGTCTCGTAGCAGACGCCGCATTTTATACAGGTGATTATATCAATAGTGTGGAGCGCTTTCCGTTCCCCGGCAATAGCATTAACAGGGCATTTCTTGCGGCAGGCGCCGCAGCCGTTGCACGTTTCCGCCTCTATCTCAAACATAAAAAGGTTTTTGCAAACACCGGCGGCGCAGTACCTATCGTGGATGTGAGCTTCATACTCATTCCGGAAATACTTTAACGTCGTCATGACCGGGTTGGCCGCCGTTGAACCGAGGGCACAGAGGGAGGTATCCTTGAGGTACGGTCCCAGGTCGTTAAGGAGATCCAGGTCTTCATCTCTTCCATGGCCGGCGCAAATACGCTTAAGGATCTCCAGCATCCGCCTGACTCCTTCCCGGCAGGCTACACATTTACCGCAGGATTCACCTTTCAGGAAGTTAAGAAAGTAGCGGGCCACATCCACCATGCAGGTGTCCTCATCCATAACAATCATACCGCCGGACCCCATCATCGAACCGACCTTGGTCAGTTCATCAAAATCAACCTGGAGATCAAGCATACTTTCCGGAATGCAGCCTCCCGAGGGTCCTCCGGTCTGCACGGCTTTGAACCGTTTACCATTGGGTATTCCACCCCCGATATCAAATATTATTTCCTTTAAGGTGATACCCATGGGTACTTCTACCAGGCCGGTATTGTGTATTTTGCCCACCAGAGAAAAGATTTTCGTACCTTTGCTGCCCGGTGTTCCTATTGTCTTATACCATTCGGCTCCGTTTAAAATGATCCGCGGTACATTCGCCCAGGTCTCCACATTGTTCAGGGTACTGGGTTTATCGTATAAACCCCGCTCGACCGTGTGGACATACTTCGCCCGGGGCCGGCCTACCTTGCCCTCCAGGGAAGCCATAAGGGCCGTGGATTCTCCGCACACAAAGGCGCCCGCCCCTTTAACCACCTTGATAGAGAAATTGCGGCCGGAACCCAGGATGTTATTCCCCAGGAGCCCGTATTCCTCCGCCTGTTTCAGGGCGATGTTCAGATGCTCCACGGCCAGGGGATATTCCGCCCGGACATAGACATACCCTTCTTCCGAACCGATGGCAAAGGCGCCTATTATCATCCCTTCCAGAACCGAGTGGGGATTAGCCTCCAGAACTGAACGGTCCATGTAGGCGCCTGGATCTCCTTCATCGGCATTGCAGATGATATACCGGACGCCGTCCTCGGATTCCGCTTTTTTACACGTCTCCCACTTTAAACCGGTGGGGAACCCTCCCCCGCCCCGGCCGCGGAGCCCGGATTCTTTAATCTCCCGTATAATTTCATCTGGGGATATTCCATCAATTACTTTTGCAAGGGCGGAATATCCCCCGATGGTGATATAATCTTCCAGGCTTACAGGTTCTATTTCTTCATTTGCACCGAGGAGAAGGCGCATCTGTTTCCGGTAGAATGCCATTTCATCCCGGTTTCTTTTCTTTTCCCCGGTTTCAGGATCAACGTACAGCAGTTTTTCAATTACCGTGCCGTTCTTTAAAGTTTCCATTACTATTGAAGGCACGTCATCGGGGGTTACTTTTTGATAGAGGATATCCTGATCCTTGATAATCACCATAGGTTCGATTTCACAAAACCCCAGGCAGCCTGCATGTTTGAGGGACACTGAATCGGCCATCCCCTGGCGCTCAAGTTCCTCCCTGAAGGCCCGGGCGACTTCCTTGCTCCCCCGGAGAATACAGCAGGTGGCATCGGCGGAAATAATGATGGAAGTTTTCCGCCCGTTCTTTTTAGAAAGGAGTTCTTCCCTATAGCATGTTAAATCCCTGGTGGTACTAAGTTTCACCCCTATTCCCTCTTCGCATAAGTATCGATAAGCTTCGGTACCCCGGTTACAGTCATATTGCCGTGGTATTCACCATCCACAACCACAATGGGTCCCAGCGCACACGCTCCGAGACAGTTGACCGTTTCAAGGGTAAAAATACCGTCTTCCGTGGTCTTTCCCGCTTCGATACTCAATAAACGTTCGGTTTCCTCGAGTATTCTGACTGCCCCGCGGACATGGCAGGCTGTACCCAGGCAAACCTGGATAAGATGCTTCCCCCTTGGTTCCAGGCTGAAAGCCTTATAAAAGCTGGCCGTCCCATACACTTCGGCGTAGGGTATTTTAAGTCGCCCGCTGATTCTCCTTAAGACGGATTCCGGCAGATAGCCGAAGGTCGTATTAGCCTCCTGAAGAATCTGAATAAGAAACTGCCGTAATCCACCCGCACGGTCTACTATCTCGTCCGCCTTTCTTATTTCTTCGGTAATTTCTTCATCCACCGGCTCGGGTATCCGGATAATGTTCTGTACGGGGCAGGCCGTCATGCAGACCCCGCAACCCGTACATTTTTCCGCATCGATTGAACGGGCTTTCTTTCGGAGTGTAATGGTAAAATCTCCCGCTGAACCCTTTACACTTTCGATTTCCGAATAGCTTAATACTTCTATATTCGTATGCCGGCTCGCCTCGACCAGTTTTGGAGAAACAATACACATGGAACAGTCGTTGGTAGGGAATGTTTTATCAAGCTGGGTCATGGCGCCGCCGATGGACGGCCCTTTTTCCACGAGGTATACCTTATAACCGCTGTCGGCCAGATCCAGGGAGGCCTGGATGCCGGCGATTCCTCCTCCAACCACCATTACCGCGCCGATTTTGCTGCCATTGCCATCGTTACTTTTGCTGTAAGTGTCTGCCATACCCAGCCTGCCTTCTTAAGCTTAGATCATCTCAAATGCTTTTTCGGCCTTCATCCTGATCGCATCTTTCGTGATGTTGCCTGTACCCAGAAGATGATTAAGTAAATCTCGCCGTAATTCATGCGCCGCCGTAGTAATGTTTTCCACTTTTTCCGGGAGACTCGGGGACGCATATCCCGCCTTTACCGCCATATCCCGCAGGGTGAACATGATATGTGAAAAATCCACATCCTGGGGACAGTTAGCCGAACAGGTGTAGCATTGTGAACAGAGCCAGATTATCTTGGATTTCAATACCTGCTCTCTCAACCCTAAAAGGATCATCCTTATAATTTTGCGCGGGTTGTATTCATGTTCAACATGAAATACCGGGCACCCGGCCGTACATGTCCCGCACGCGAAACACTTCTTTATATTTTCTCCACCGGCTTTCTGCGCAATTTCGTATTTAAAACCCGGATCAAGCTTATTGTCTATGACAAGTTTCTCCATGTGTGCTACCCACCTTTATCGCCCTAACTTCTCGTCCCCGTAGGGGGCTATCCGCCTTTACAGCCCAAGGTTATCAGCCGCGGAATCACACGGAATGATACGGAAGGTGGCAACCATTAATACTTTTTCCGTATATTTCCGCTTATTTCCGTGGCCAATCAGAGACCGGCTCCTATTGTCGTCCCCGATTACGGTCTCGGAAGCAACCCTGCTCTTTCCACGATTTCCGAAACCTTCCGCTCCCATTCGATGGCCATTATATGCACTCCCGCCACACCTTCAATCTGCTGGAAACGCTTAATCTGCTCCACGCAGATCTGTATGCCTTCCTCAGCCGGATCCTGGGCCTTTGAAAGGCGTTCGATATAGTAATCCGGCACGATCAGCCCGGCGACACTGTCCCGCATGTACTTGGCCATCCCAACGGATTTGAGGGGTGTAACCCCGGCCATAATCTTGAGTTTTTCATGCAACCCTCGACTGCGCGCCTGCTTCATCCATTCCTCGAAACGGTCCATGTCGTAGATACACTGGGTCTGGATGAAATCAACTCCGGCCTTGGCTTTCTTGGCCAGCCGGATCACCCTGAACTCGAAAGGGTCTCCAAATGGATTCTCCGCCCCCCCTATAAATATTTTCGGTTCCACAATCGGAGCCTTTTTCGCGTTTCGTATCTCCTCCCCGCAGAGGAATTTTTTCTCATCCCGCATGTCTTTAAGCATCCGGATAAGCTGAATCGAATCCAGGTCGTAGACATTCTTGCAGGTACTGTGGTTGCCGAATTTCTGGTGATCCCCGCTCAAACAGAGAATATTCTTAAGCCCCAGAGCAGAGGCGCCCAACACATCACTCTGGATTGCGATCCTGTTCCGGTCGCGGCAGGTAATCTGTATGACCGGTTCCAGTCCCTCCTGGAGAGCCAGGAAGCCGGCGGCGATGGATGACATGCGGACAATCGCCGTCTGGTTATCCGTAATATTGGCTGCATCAACCTTCCCTTTAAGATAACCAGCTTTTTCTTTGATAACATTAACATCGGCGCTTTTAGGTGGGCCGAGCTCGGCCGTAACGGCAAAAGAGCCGGATGAAAACACCCGCTCCAGGTTGCTTCCAGCTTTAAATTCGCTCATAGTACCATATCTTCCCTTATTATTTTCCCGGGACCGCCGTCCCTGCCTGTGCTCCAATCTTTTACCGGCTCATACTCTTCGAGCCGGTAGAGAAGCCCAAGTTCTTTCATGCGGTCGTAAATAAGCTGCCAGCCGCAGTCTATGTTTTCAGGATCAACTTCGCACTTTCCCTCCTGGGAACCTCCGCAAGGGCCGTTTAAAAGGCTCTTGGAACATCGCGCTATGGGGCATATACCTCCGAATTTCTCGAGGACACAATTTCCGCAACCGGCGCACCGCTCGGCCCATACCCCCTGCTCCAGGGTCGTGCCGTAAAAGCGGGTATTCAAAGCGGGTAATATCCGTTTCCCCTGGAATACTTCACTGCAATACTGGACCCCGACCCCGCACGCCATGGAAAGCACCGCATCCGCCTGGGCTATTTTATCCTTAATGGTATCAAAGAATTCCCGGTCACACTGCCTTTCGATGGTGTCTTCCAGAACTTCCATTGAAACACCCGCCTGTTTATTTTTAAGCCTTAATGTGGAAGAAAGTATCCCCACCTCTTTCTCTCCTCCAGCCATGCACACCGTCACGCAGGTCCCGCAACCCAGGACGAGTATCTTTTTGTAATCCTTAACCATCCCGTAAACTTCGTCAAATGGTTTTTGTACGGCAGTTATCAATTTTTTCTCCTTGCAGTCGTAGAGGAGTTACAGTCTTTAGACTAACCTCTGGACTAAATTATAGTTTGTCATTTATATAGCCCATTAAACTCTTTTACAATGGCGATAAATTTATACGAATCAACTGACGAAATAAAATCGATATACACCCTTCCCGTATCAAGCCCTGCGTTTTTTAAGTTTTCTTTAACCATGTCGATCCTTTTTTTAGCTCTGTAGTTGCCTTTAATAAACTTGCAGTTGTCGTAAGGGCATCCCAGAACTATAACCCCCGGATGGCCTGATTCCAGGCATTTCAACACCAGCCCCGCCTCGATTTTCCCCGAACATGGTAAACGAATCAGCTCCACGGAATTTAACAGATCGGGCGATTGTACAAGCTCCGCGGCTTTATAGCCGGAGTTCTCGCAGCAGAAGACCACCGTTTTCTTTTTATCAGCCATAGACATTCCTTAACCTGCCCCGATCATAACTGGCTCAACAAAACCCTGTCACTATAGACTGGAAGTTCAATTGCCCTGGCAGGGCACTCGCCGGTACAGATTCCGCATTTCTGGCAGACTTCCGGAATGCTTTCCGCACATCCTTTCTCCCTGTTTATCCGCATCGCCTTATGCGGGCAGCTTCTGATACAGGTCAGGCAAAGAACGCATTTATCAGGGTCAACTGTAACGTTGGAAAGCTCCACCTCCAAAAATCCGTTTGAAAGCAGGGTATGCACTGCCAACGCCGCGGCTTTCGCTTCCATCAGGATCTGGGGCAGATAGTACTGCCCATGACACGCCCCCACAACCAGGATACCGGGTTTGTTGGTTTCCACCGGGAAAAGATGGATATTGTTATCCTGGAACCGGCCGGCAGAATCGAGGGAGACCTCAACCGTACGGGCTAATACAGGTCCCACCGCTGAATCTAAACCGAAGTCGCTTAATGCAACGAGATCGCATTCCATCTGGATATCGGTATCAAGGATGGCATCTCTGGCCTTCACGGTCATCATCCCCCTGGCACCGTTATGAGAACCGGCAGAATCCCTCCCGATGGTTATATCCCCTTCGTATTTAACGATATTGACACCCGCCTCCCGCGCCTCATCGTAGAGCTTTTCCAGGGACAGGGAACCCACCTGGACCTCCCTTAGGAAAATATGTACCTGTACTTTCCCCCTATTCTGAACCGCCAAGGCCAGGCGAAGGGCCATTTCAGTGCTTGCCTTCGTCTCATCCCGGTTCATGTCCAGGATAAGCGCGGTGGTACGGGTCGTTCTTTTTCGCGGCAAAGCTGAGACAGCCTCTTCAAGGCGTGAGATTGGAAGAATTTCTCCGGCAACCGGTTCTCCGCCGTTAACCGGGTGCCCAACGGCGAGCACTACTGCTCCGCAGGTAACCTCTTTCATCCCCCAGGGAGTTTTTAATACTGCCTTGAAAGCGCCAATATTACCGGAAAGATCAAGGAGAGTGCTGCCGGTAAATACCGTAACCCCGTCCAGTACCGCACCTTCTTTACCTGTTTCCGGTTCTACCGCGGAATATGGTTCATTACCGCGGTCTTCCCTTTTCAACCTGCCCCCCAGGCTGGGTTCTTTCTCTACAAGTATGGTGTCGTAACCCAGCATTTTAAGTTCTAAGGCGGTTTTTACCCCGGCAATTCCTCCACCGATAACCAGAACGACTTTTGCCAGCGGGATACGCTGCCTTTCAAAGTGAGGAATGAGGCTTATAGCCCGCATTCCACGGTTTATTACCTGCGCAGCCGCTCGAAGTGACGCTTCCCTGCCTGCTTTTCCCCCGGAATATATGCGGTCTTTCATATTAACACTATACACGGCCGAGGAAGAAATACCGGCCCTTGTGGCCATGGATTTAAGCAGAGCCTGATTCCTTAAAGAAGAACAGCCGGCAAAGAGAATCTTACTGCAGTTTTTGCGCCTGATAATATCAACGACGGCTTCAATTTCTCCTTCTGAACAGAGTTGGGTCTTTATTATTACATCCTTTAAAATAGTGTCACTGAAAGAGAGGCGTGAAACAAGTGAGTTCATCTCCTGTTTATCAAAGAGAGTCGCACCGCAGTTACAGAGAATTACTCCGATTATATCTGATGAAGCCGCGCCGTCAGGCCGGTTTTTCTCTCCCTTCATGAGCGTAACTTTCCCATTTCCAATACGACCGCCCTGGCGGACAGCATACATTCCGGTATGCTCATCGGCTCGTTGCAGGTACCGCTTAAAAAAACATTCTCTTTTTTTGACGATAAAAATCCGAACTCGTCGGATTCCAGCCCGAACAGTCCGGCTATATGAGGTGCGCCGGCAGAAGGACCTAAGCCTACAGATAACACGACAACATCATATTCAGCCTTATCTTCACCTCCATTGGCCGTGTTTTCCGTTAAAAGCCGTAATGTACCCTGGGAGGTTTCATCAATCCGAAAGGGTATGCCCCGTATCAGGTGAACTCCCCCTTTAACAAGATTCTTTCGGAAGGCAGTAAAGGTTTTATCGAAGTTCTGCAGATCGATATAGTAGATGGCTATTTCCGCATCTTTGTTTTTATATTGCAGCATCTGTGCCAGGCGCATGGCATATGCACAGCAGACACTGGAACAGTAGTTCCGGCCGATTTGAGGATCCCTGGACCCGACACACTGGATAAACGCAACCCGTTCACCCGGGTTGTAGAGATAGCTTCTTAAACTTAGAATTTCCTCGGCTTCCAGTCCTGTAATCACCTTGCGGTGGCGCCGGTATCCGAACCGTATCTTCCGTTCGGCGTCATAGGGTTCATGCCCGATAGTGATGAGAGCTCCATCCGCTGAAAATGTCAGCCGGGTACTTTCAGATTGCACAAAGACGGCTTTTGACGGACACACTTCGGCGCATTCCAAACAATGCTGGCCGCGGTGAATACGGCATTTTTTAAAGTCTATCCGGTACTGAATAAGTTCACCCCGGCTATACTTGCCGATGCATCCTTCGGGACAGGCTGATATACAGGCATCACACCAGATACATTTCTTTACATCCAGGCTGGGATTGAGACGGTTAACCTGAGCTGTGATTTTACCGCCCCGGTTTACAACCGAAATGATTTCAGCGCCTGTAATTATCCGGATTCGAGGGTGTTGTATTGAACTGTGGATCTGGGTATGGGCAACACATACCCCGCACCGGCTGCATTCGTCGGTCGCCTTGCAGCAGTAGGATAAAACTTTGCCGCCGACGGCGCTATCGGATTCAAGCACCGTTACCTCATTACCTTGTTCGGCCAGTTCAAAAGCGGCAGTCAGTCCTGAAACCCCGGCCCCGACAACTAGATAATTTCTCATAACGACCTAATAGCTGTAAATTAAGGAAACATTCTTCTTAACCGGTACTGTATCACACCGCTTCCCATCCGTCCATGTCATAATTTACGATTTTTTGCCATTTCCTTTGATAAACTCATTTTTTACGAAATTATTAAAAATAGAGTGATGAAAACAGCGGTCCCATCTTTCCTTTCCAGCGGGGATTTTTCGATGAAATCTCCTCCCGATACAAAGGTCCGGTCAGGCTGTTGGGAGGCGCCCCCATCATCTCCAGCAGGTAATTTGCGATCCATTTTTCCAGGCGCAAAACAACCAGCTTATGCCGTAAGCGGCCCTGCATATCTTTGTTTAAAATCTGTGGAATCGTATTGGTGGTTACAATTTCATCGATGACGGGGTCATTCAAATTGACACGCGCCTCACGGCTGGAGTAAAAGTGCGTCACAAACAAAATAATCCTGCGGGGGTTCACTTTTTTAATAAGACGGCAGCATTCGACAATTGTAAGCCCGGTGCGTACCATATCGTCTATAACGGCGACATCCTTTCCCGTAACGTCCTCCAGTTTCGAAGGGCTTAAAGGGCCAACCTCCATGCTTACTTCCCGCTCCCCTGTGCGTATCTTTTCCATAAAAAGCAGGGGGACATCCGGCCGGCCGAGAGCTCCCTGGACTTCATAGAGAAAGGATATGGCGCCGCGGTCCGGGGCACAGAGGATGAGATTTTTTTCATTTATAATGTCCGAGTCCTTCATGTAACTGGCGTACACATCGGCCGGTTGGAGATTATGGAAATAACCGGACAACCGGTCCATAAAAATGTTCTTAACGGCACTGGAATGGTTATGAATTGTCACAACTTCGTCCACACCGGCCCTCTGTAAAAGATCCGCATACATGCGGGCTGAAAAAGGCTGACCGTCAAATTTTTTATAGTCAGCAGGATCACGGATAAAACCGATAATACCATGTTCCGGGCGGGGACCCCTGTCCTGAGCGCTGTAAAAAAGATCCGGTTCCAGAAGAATAACCCTGGACGCCCCATTATCCTTGGCAGCCCGGGCTACGAGAAAATTGCGCATTGCCAGATCGTTTCTGGTAAGGTTGTTAACAGAACTGGAAGCGATCAGGATGGTTTTACCGTTCAGTTTCTGCCCGATATTATTCCAGCCATGCTCATTTATGATAAACCGGGGACAGAACTCGGTGTTGGAAAAACATTTCAAGGAAATAAGATCGGAATAGTCCTCCTGCTGATTCAGGAACTCGACAATGTCTTCCACGAAAGGGTTATCCGACTCTGTACCTACTACTATAAGATCATCCATAATTCCACCCCAATGTACTCTATCTCTATATAAATATATTATATTATAAATTGAAAATGATAGAAATAACATCAGAGCAAAAACCTATAAAAATGTGGCTTGCCGAAATTGAGGACGGGGCCTTACGGCAGGCAAAAAACCTCGCAAACCTCCCGTTTATCCACCGGCATGTGGCGATCATGCCCGATGCCCACGAAGGATTCGGGATGCCTATCGGCGGCGTTATTGCCGCCCTCGATGCCATAATCCCCAATGCAGTCGGCGTTGATATAGGCTGCGGGATGTGTGCCGTCAGAACGGACCTGAAAGAAGACACTTTTTCCGATAAACACAAGGACGTTTTGAAGGCTCTGCTGGGTACAATACGGCGCCGGATTCCCGTGGGATTCAAACACCACAAAACCAGACAAATCTGGGAAAGTTTCGACCACGCCCCGGATATTCCCATAATAAACCAGGAGCTTAACTCCGCCAGCTTTCAACTGGGTACCCTGGGAGGCGGAAACCATTTCATAGAAATACAGCGCGGAGACGACGGTTCCATATGGATAATGCTCCACTCAGGTTCCCGGAACTTCGGCTATAAAATCGCCGGTGAGTACCACAAAAAGGCCAGAACCATCTGTGAGAAGCGTAATCTCCACCTGCCCGATAAGGAACTGGCCTTCCTGCCCGCTGATTCAAAAGAAGGGGAAGAATACTTTGCCGCCATGAACTTCGCCCTGGAGTTTGCTCAGGCCAACCGGGACCACATGATGGAGGTTATTAAGGAGATATTTAAGGATACCTTTCCTCATATCCGGTTTGATATGACGGTCAACATTCACCATAACTATGCAGCTAAAGAAACGCATTTCAAGCGCGATGTTATCGTACACCGGAAAGGTGCCACATCGGCCCGGGCGAACCAGCCCGGCATTATCCCCGGGTCACAGGGAACCAGAAGTTATATCGTTAAAGGCAGGGGAAACCCCGAAAGCTTCATGTCCTGTTCCCACGGCGCCGGAAGGGTCCTGGGAAGAAAAGAAGCCATGCGGCGGCTGGATCTACAAAAGGAGAAGAACAGGCTGGATGAGAAAGGAATACTCCACTCTATCCACACCGTGAAAGACCTGGATGAAGCCGCCGGCGCGTACAAGGATATCGAGGAGGTGATGAAACAGCAGAAGGACCTGGTGGAAATAGTAGTGGCGCTTGAGCCTCTGGCGGTGATAAAGGGGTAAAAACTTCGGAATCGCAGTTATTACAGGAACTACGCGGGGCGGCTTGATATGGAGGCATATATCGTTCACACTCCCGATAGCTCCACGGGAAAGAAGGTGTTTTGCCCGGGGGGTTAAGTCATTTTTATCTATATAATGAAATCGAGATAATTCGCTTGGGTTATAACTGCAAACTCACCGTTTGGATAGGTTGCAGTCCAATCTTTTGGAGGAGACATCTTCCGGCTGCGCCATTTAAACTCATATCCAAACAATTTTCCCTCCCGCTCTTCCAAGTAATCAATCTCCTGCCTGTCCCAGGTGCGCCAGAAGAAAATATTTGCATAGATACGGTTATACGAGCACTTTTTCATCCGTTCGATAAACAGAAAGTTTTCCCAAAGAGCTCCTACATCGTCCCTCAGGTTGAGAGAGGTGAAGTTGGATATCAGGGCATTACGGATGCCGGTATCGTAGAAATAATATTTACTCTTTTTCGTAATCTCTTTCCTCAAGTTTCTGCTGTATCCCCGGACATTGAAGATAACAAAGGCCTTTTCTAAAAGGTCAAGATAGCGGGCTACCGTTTTGAAATCAAGACCAAGATGATTCCCAAGTTCCCGAAGAGATACCTGGTTCCCAATTTGGAAGGCAAGCAGGCGTAATAAGTCCAGCAGGACCTTGGCGCTTCTTACCCGATCAAGTTCCAGGATATCTTTCAACAGATAGGAACCAGATATTTCGTTCAGAATATCTATTTTATCTGTCCGCCTGGCAGCCGAAACTACTTCCGGATAAGAACCGTAGACTAGATAGTCTTCAAGCTTTTCTTTCAACTCAAAACGATTGAAAAGGTTTGCAAGTTCCATTTGAGCGATTGGAAACAGATATATTGTTTTTTTCCGTCCAGTAAGAGGTTCTCCAACTTGGCCTGCAAGTTCAAAGGAAGATGATCCAGTAACAATCAGGTTCACCGGCAGTTCCGCATCGATAAGCAGTTTGAGCCCCATCCCGATGCCTGGTACCCGTTGGGCTTCATCAACAATGACGATGTCATAACCCTCGACATATTCCCGTAGAAGGTCAAGACGCCCGGAACCCCACACTTCTTGGATACGGTAATCATCCCCTGTATCAAAACGTATCTTTTTATCCTGTCTTTTACTAAAATTTTTAAGGAGGGTCGTCTTCCCGACCTGCCGTGGTCCGTAAATAACAACGACTTTATCCCGTGACAGATAGTCCGACAGGTTATCGTAATAACGCGGTATTTGCATAGAAATACAATATATGGATATTACCACATTGTCAATATTTTGAGTAGTTTATCTCCTCAAAATAATATTATTTTGAGGAAAATATAGGATCAAAATAAAATTGGAATATTAATCCATTTGCTTGAAGGTCATGATGAAACGGCGCTCATGGAAGGTTGCTCTTTCACATACAAACTCGAAGCAAGCCGGGCTTTGAGTAGCATACGATTCTCCACTGGTGCTTCGACAACTGGAATGATCTGATGCGGTTCATGCTCCGCGGTTTGAAGATACCTGATCCCGCTGTTTATCTCATCTTCTCGAGCCTGCTTTTTTGGATTGGGTACTAAGAAACTTGTAGCCCAACCGTCTGACAGTGACGATGTAACGGGGATGCTGGGGGTTTTCTTCGAGTTTCTGCCTTAAGCCGGCAACATGAACATCCACGGTTCGGGTTGATACTAGGCTGCTGTATCCCCAGACAGCATCGAGCAAAGCATTCCGGGTTAAGAGCTCTCCCCGATGCTCAACGAAGTGGCAGAGGAGCCGGAACTCTTGGGCCGTCATTTTTACCGGCTGGTTCCTCTTATACACCTCAGCCCTCTTAAAGTCCACCCGGAACGGACCAAAACAGTAGGTTTCAGAGGTACCTTCTTTCAGCGGGTTAACCCGCCTTAAGAGGGCTTCCACTCTTGCCAGCAGTTCCATCATTTCGAACGGCTTGGTGAGGTAGTCGTCCGCACCGATCTTAGGCCCAAGAACCTTATCCGTAAGCAGATCCTTGGCTGTAAGGATTAGAATGGGGACAGAGACGCCTTTTGAGCGAATATCCCGGCACACATCAATTCCATTTTTCCTGGGCAGCATGATATCAAGGATCACCAGATCGAAGGAACCCTCGATCGCCTTACGGTAACCGGACTCTCCATCCGGTGCGGTTTCTACTAGATACCCTTAGATACCCTTCGCTCACCAATCTATCACTTAAGGTAATGAGCAGACCAAACTCATCTTCGATAATAAGGATCTTTTCTTTCATGGATGCCGCGTTTTAGGGGGAGTCTTTATGGATACTATCCAGCCGCGGATGCAGGCCGCCATAGGGGATGCTGAGGGTGAAGGTGCTTCCCTTTCCCGGTGAGCTTTCCACCGCGACTTTCCCGCCGTGCGCCTCTATTATGCGCTTGACCAGGCTTAAGCCCAGACCGGTTCCCGGAACCTGCTCCTCCAGGGCATATTCCCCCCGGTAGAAAGGTTCAAAGATGTGGGGCAGATCCTTTCGGCTTAAACCCATGCCTTTATCCTGAACCTTGATGCACAGCTCACGCGAAGAAGAAGGTCCCTGTTCACAGGCAGCCAGTCGAATATACTTCCCTGAGCCACCATGAATGATTGCATTGGCAAGCAGATTCTGGACTGCGGATCTAAGAGCTTCTTTATTCCCACGCACCGGGGGCATCTCTGGTTGTATATTTTTCTCGAAACGTATCCCTTTTTCCCGGAACTGGAGTATGAGGAGAGCGGCTGCGTCTTCGAG
>JBFMGN010000399.1:0-4188 GCA_040752435.1 Spirochaetota bacterium | reverse complement strand
ATAAATCTGCAAATTCCTGTAGGATTGATGTATAATCTATTGAAGAGAAGAGGTATTTTTATGCTACCTAAAATAAAGGAAATCGAAGAAGAAGCCCTCCGACTTCCTCCTCATGAACGAGCTCAATTAGCAGAACACCTTATAAATAATTTGGATGAGGAAGAAAATCAGGAAACAGAAAGGTTATGGCTTGAAGAAGCAGAGCGCCGCTATCAGGAATACAAAGAAGGCAAGGTTAAAACAAAACCAGCGGAGTTGGTATTCAAGGAGGCTCGTTCAAAATTAGAATAAAGTCTGTTGTATTCCTCCCCGAAGCAGAGCAGGAAATGCTTGAGGCAGCGAAGTATTACGAGTCACAAGCATCGGGTTTAGGGGTGACTTACCTCTCAGAAGTAGAGCAAAATGTGGCAGCTATTGCAGAGACACCAATGATGTGGCCAATAGTTGAGGATGAACTAAGAAGGGGCATCTTGTTCGAAAATTTCCTTTTGGAATTATATATCGCATTGAACCAGAAAAGATTGTTATTATTGCTGTAGCACACCTGCGGCGAAGGCCGGGTTATTGGAGAAAAAGAACAAAAAGAGTGTAAGCCTCTAACTATGTAATGCAGTAAAGGCATCCACTCCCCGGAAACTTTTTTCAGCCAATGATTGGATGACAATCAAGGTCTGCGGAACGGGTGCGTCCAGCGGTTACGAAAGGTCAAAAAGCGCCGTTTGCACTGCCTCGTAAGTATAAATGTCCGGCAGCAAGGCCTGCGTTCCTTCTATACGTGAGGAAAGCACTGCTTCCCGGCGAATAAAGGGTCGGATTAAAAGGTGCGGATTGGGCAATGTTTGCCCCCACTTTAATTTTAAAGCTACTCTGGCAGTTAGCAGAGATTCCACACCCAAAGTAGTTTAAAAAATCAGGGTCTCCTGGATGACGGCCTGTGCCTCCTCTTTCGATTGATCATAATTGAATACTGGCGGTGTTATTTATTGGTAACTGAAGATATGGGGATTTTTCGACAGTTTCCCTTAAAGTTGTCATTGGCATAAAAGCTCTCAATGCTTCAATGTGTCTACTCATTGGTATTTTTTCTTATTTCAAAGCAAATTCCTATATTATCCTATATTATCTCCACCAATGGAACTTTCATTTGAATTTTTTCTGCCATATAACTCCGTCTCCCCTTTCTGAATCTATTTCCACATTACTATATTATACAATATCTCAAAGGGCAAAGAAACATCCCCCCGGAAGCGAAAAGGGGACTGTTCACCCGCCGCAAGCAAATATACGCGACGAAGCGGAACCGTCCCATGTTGCTTCCCATGCGTCGCAGAGGGCGCCTTCAAGGACCTCCGCGGGTATTTTTACGAGGTCCAAACATGTCCTTGGCGGTCTCGACCAGGCCTTGCCGTTGAAGTTCGGCCGCGATAAACTTATAACGCTCGCTTAAAAACTTAAAAGAGATATCGCCGTGCGCGTAGTAGACGAGAATGTTGCACCTGTTCTGAACCAAATCGTCGCCATCATTTAATTTCAATACATCTATGGTATACTGGACCATTCTTTTCTCGTCGGTTGACAATCCAAGACCAGGTTTAATCAAGCAACTCGGGAACTCTAAAACAAACCATCCAAAATCAATTGCAAAAGGGTCGGTTATACCTTCTTTATCGCCTTTATAATTATTTAATTTCGGCGAAGACAGGCGATAATTATCCCATTCATAGGCCAAATACGGATTGCGCCTTTTAGGGATAAAGTGATCGACAGAACCCGGCCTGGAAATCCATTCCCCGGAGTAGGAGCAAATACCCTTATATGCGTTATACAGTTCCACAGTCACAGCTTGCCAGTACCTGTTGTTTTTCCAGTCTTTATTTGTAGGGTTCGGAGTATTTCTTAAAAATTTCTTTCCCGGTTTTCTGACCAGACGGTCGAAATTTTTCGGTTCCGGTTGTCTCGTTATAGGAATCATTTCACAACACCGTATCTCTCCGCAAAATAAATCCACCTTGGCCAAAACTGGTCATCGACCGCCAAATGTCGAACCAGCCTTTCGTTAACTTCCCTGACCTCATCAGAATTGACATCATTGCGTTTTTGAAGATTTTTTGCTGCTTCAATGGCGTCTTCCGCCTCTTTTGATCGCGCATGACGCATCTCAAATATTGGAGAGGTCAACCAGAAATTAACCTGCCCAAGTTTAATGAACTGCTTGACTTCCAGTCTGACTTCATCACCGTCGGTAAAATCAAGGTGAAACAGCTCATCCTGCAAATCGTCAAATACTGGCTCGGCTGAGGCAAGAATCAGGGGAGAGTGAGTCGTTATAAAAAATTGAATCTCAAGGTCTCTCGATAAAGTTCCCTGAACATCCAACAGCGCCGGTAAAATAATCCTCTGCCATTTGGGGTGCAAATGAGCCTCAATTTCATCTATCATAACTACCATGCGCGCTTCTGGTTTCATATGGTACAGCTCGGAATTGACGCGATGCTCGTTCCAAGCCCAAACCATAAGGTAAGCCAGGGTGATAATTCTCCTGACACCCGCTGATGTGAACAATATGGGGGTGGTACCGTACGGATGAACAATTGTGGGAATATCTCTAGGGTCATTCGGTATTCTTACGGGGTTACCCGGAACCAAATCCCCCAGGTCAGGCGGTGATAATCTCTTGAGAACTTTGCAAAAAACATCAAATAGATATCTGTCCGGGGAATTTTGCCACCTTGTCCAATCGCGAATCAATCCTTCAATGTTGCCGGGCAACCCATTCCAAACATCGGAACGGCCCAATACAAGAGTCGCTTTGCGCGCGTCATCTTCCCCGGAGGCAACAAACCTGGCCGGATCCCAAACGGCAAAGGAGCCGTCCACCCGCGCATAAACAATTAACCCCGGTATTGTGGGTCTTTTGGTCTTGGGCCAAGAACGGGATTTGAAATCGTATGCTATTTTCTTTTTCAATGGATGGGCGGTTCTTCCGGCCAATTCGAAAGTAATACTGGATTCATTTTCTTTGAAATTTTTATTTGGGTAGGCCGGCATTTCAGGCCAGGTTCCCGTCAGCGCCCACCAGGCGCACTCCAGCAGGAACGACTTGCCGAGACCGTTGTCGCCGGTTATGATATTCAAACGTCTGGCCGGAAAAAAAGAAATGCATTTCGCCGGACCGAGGTTTCGCAGTTCCAAAAAAGACAGGGTTCCCCCCGGATCAGGCCCGGCATCGGGCGGAGCTTTTATATAAGGGCTTAATTCCGGCCACTGGACGGGATGATCCTGAAATAGCCTGCCTTCCGGCACAAGATATGGAGCATCGTCAAACAACCTTGCGCGCTCATCTTCAGAAATATGAAATTGATCGAAAAAGAAATCTAGAACATCCTGAGGCTTGGTTTCCTCAGGCCATCTTTTTGAGCGAAACAGCCATACCGCGAGGTCAAATGCCGGTATTTTCTTGCCTTTAGTTAATTTCTTCCGTAAAGTTTCAATATAGTCCGGACGCCAACCCCAACGCCTCGTCCCGGAGTCATGCAAAAATGCCGGGCCGAAGGTCCTGGTGTTTATTGACTGTAGTCCTTTAGCGGCATAATCGGGACGCACCCATCGTTTTTTCTTGCCCACCGGCCCGAAAGGTTGAAAAAAACTTGGAGAAGTGGGATGAATACGGTGATTCTTTTCAAGAAATTCTTTTGTTTTTTGGTCTAACGGAAAATCGATCTTAACCCCGACAGGCAGCATTTCCTTTTTACAAACCAAAAAAGTGATGCCGAAAAAAGGATTAATAGAGCCAAGTTTATTTATAGAGCTTAGAATTTGAGATGCGGAAAAATACATATCAGATCCCCTGCACTTCCTTCACCATAAATTCGCAGAACTCTCGTTTCAAATCAATCCCGATAGCCGGCCTGTTTGAATTCAACGCGACGCGCAAGGTGGTTCCGCTGCCGGCAAAAGGATCGAGAACGACCCCCCCTTCGGGGCAACCGATGTCCAGACAGCGTTGAACCAATTCATCGGGATAGGGTGCTGTATCTATACCGTTTGCGATTTTAGGCCTGGCCTGTATCGTCCACAAATCTTCTTCCACCTTCTGGTCAACCAAGGGCTCGCGGTTAAAATAGTATTTTCGGCTTTTTACAAACATAAAAATGTACTCATAGCTCCGCCGGGGGCGATCGAGAACAG
>JBFMGN010000398.1:0-4194 GCA_040752435.1 Spirochaetota bacterium | reverse complement strand
CCTGCCGCACCCTTGTATTCCCCTGGCAGACTACTTCAGCATATATTATTATGTTTGCATTGAATGGTCTATTATATTATTCAATCTTTCTCTGTAATATTTGAAGTCATTCCAGTGGACTTCAGGCGGAATAAGGTGGTCGCCGAAGGGTATATAGCCACCCAGCTTGTATGCCGTTTGTACAGGTTCCAAAATTTCGTCGATCCTCTTTTTTCCGTACCGAATTTCATATTTCGGGATTCCCCCCATCATTTTGAGCGTGGGAAAAGTTTTTCTCACTCTCACAACATCCATGCCGCATGATGCCTCGATGGGATACATGCCGGTAATCCCTGCTTCCATATAGACCGGAATAAGATCGAAACAGTAGCCGTCTGTATCGATAAATATGGTTTCAATCCCCCGCGCCTTTAAAAATCCCGTAATTCTTCTATAATATGGAGACATAAACTCTCTGATCATGGCAGGAGAAACCATAGAACCCGTACCGGAAGACATATCCTCCCAGATAACTACCATATCAACACTCGTCTGTGAGAGAACTTCAGAAAACACGGATAACCACAATTCCGTGAAAGTTCTATTAATATCATGAATCAACCTGGGATCGTCGCTGTAATTGTAAAACAGATGTTCATATCCCATAAGATGAGCTTCTGTTCCAAATAACCCGTGGGGATAGCCGCCCAATACCAATGGATAATCCCGGTTCCTGTATTCTTTAACCAGTTCATCCCAGTTGGCCGGGAACCTGCCGCTGATATCTTTAAGATTTATGCGTTCAGCTTTCAGTTTTTCCCAGCTTTTCCTGCTGGTTATCACATTTTTTAAAGCCGTCGGAATAACACCGGTCCTTTTTGCGAATTTTCTGGTGACGCCATCCAGATCCACGTACACCAAAAACTCATCATCCTCTTCCAGCATTTCGACCTCAAAAACCGGATCAAAAAGGAGGTTTACATCCACAAGCTGCTGGCCTCTATCCATGTGTAAACAATCCCGCACGTCAAAATCCTGTACAAAACCCTGGGTTGGATAGTATAAACCTCCGCCCAAAACGGCAATGCCGGCCGGCAGCCGGCCGCTTTTTATCGATTTCCAGCAGGGAGTATACAAAGAAGAAGAAGGGGTTGAAATCGCTGTCAGTATTTCGGGATACTTTTTTTGGGGAAGCCCCTCGGCATACCAGTTGTCGATTGTTGCACCCCAGTAACCGAATTCCCATTTGGGGGAGGCGACACGGGTGTTGAAATTCTCCATCACTTCCTTAAATCTTTCCAATTCCGTCATTGTTCATCTCCTTGGAAGAATTTATCCATTGATATGTATAACCTGCATTAAATATAAACAAAAGGCAGACAAGAAGAAATATTGATATCCGAAGCAATTTCAAAAACTAGAATTTATTAGCACGGAAGCACACGGAAATATGCGGAATAATAGACTATTCCATTATGCCAAGAATTATTTAAATTAATTTTTTTCCATACTTTCTTAAGCTTCCAAATAATCCTCTCCGTGACCTCTGTGTTCTCTATGCGAAATTTTTATCTTCTCCACAAAAAACATTTCACACAGAGATTAAGGAGCGCAATGAGAGTACGGGCAATCTGCAGCGTTGCTCCGGCCTGTATTATAATACGGAAAGTACCATTTCTATGTTTTTTCTTCCCCTCCGTGACCTCTGTGTTCTCTGTGCGAAATTCTTATCTTATCCACGAAGAAATGTTTCACTTTAGAGTACACGGAGATTAAGGAGCACAATGAGGGTACAGGCAATCGGTAGAGTTGCTCCTGCCTGAATTACGATTACCCCCAATTTATACCTAAGCTTCTCGTCCCCGCAGGGGACTACCCGCCTTTACCACCCTAACCTCTCGCCCTCGAAGGGGACTACCCCATATGCTGGCCCTAACCTCTTGCCCTCGAAGGGGGCTATCCAATAAAATGAGGGAGAGTCCCTCTTCGAAATATTATTTGACAGATCTCCGCTTTCTTTGCTAGAATATTATAAGGACAATAAACTTTCTAAGTCAGGAATGGGAGATGCAAAAATGAACAAGAATCTACAAAACATGGATTTACCGGACGCCTATAGCCTGGCAGTATTGCTCGAAAAAGAAGGTTTCGATTTCTATTCGAAAATAAGCGAGGAAGCAGATGACGTGCAAGTACAAAACGAAGTGAAATTCCTAAGAGATGAAGAAAAGAAACATAGAGAAATCTTCGAAAAATTACTCAAACAGACCGGTTCCGTCAAAGAAGAAAAAAAACACTCTTTAGCCGAAACGTGGATTGAGGAAGAAATATTAAAGCCGGTAAAAAAGAGCCTGGAAGAAAAATTGCCTTCCAGCGGGAGCGAAGCCCTTAAAATGGGCCGGCTTATGGAAACGAAATCAATTGAATTCTACGCTGCCTTGCGGAGCCAGGAACATGACTCAAAGAAGAGGGACACGATCGAGAGAGTAATGGCAGAGGAAGAGAATCACCTGCGAAAAATCGATATCATTCTTTCTTTTTAATTTAATTAATGAAGTTTATCGGCGATTTTCATCTCCATTCCCACTATTCCATCGCGACCAGCAAAATGCTTGTTCCCGAATACCTGGACCTATGGGCCAAAATTAAAGGAATAACCGTGGTAGGGACGGGTGATTTCACCCATCCCGGCTGGCTGGCCGAACTGGAAGAAAAACTTGCTCCCGCCGAGGAAGGGTTATATAGATTAAAGGAAGAATTTCGTTTACACCCTGACCGCCTTAATACCGCAGTAGATTTACCGGTTCCTGAAAAGGATGCAACGGTTCGGTTTATCTTAAGTGCGGAAGTAAGTACCATATATACGAAAAAAGGACGAGTAAGAAAGGTACATCATGTTATCCTTGTGCCGGATTTTGAATCTGCCAGAACAATCCAGAGAAAATTATCAGTCATAGGCAATATCACCTCCGACGGCAGGCCGATCTTAGGGCTTGATTCCCGGAATCTCCTGGAAATTGTGCTGGAAACTTCAGGTAAGGCTTTCTTTATTCCGGCTCATATATGGACCCCCTGGTTTTCCGCATTGGGAGCAAAGTCGGGATTCGACTCGATCCGTGAGTGTTACGACGACCTGGCTGACTATATCCACGCGGTGGAAACGGGTTTATCCAGTGACCCGGCGATGAACTGGATGTGCAGTTCCCTGGACATTTATACCCTGATTTCAAACTCCGACGCCCATTCCCCCGAAAACCTCGGGCGGGAGGCCAACCTCTTTGATACCGAACTTTCTTATACTGGAATGATTACTGCTCTAACCGATTTAAAGAGCAACGGATTCCTGGGAACAATCGAATTTTTTCCTCAAGAGGGCAAATACCACTACGACGGCCATAGAAAGTGCGGCATCCGGTGGAACCCTGTAGAAACATTAAAAAACAACTCGGTATGTACACACTGCGGTAAGCCGGTTACCGCCGGTGTTATGAGCCGCGTAATGGAACTTGCCGATCGGTTTAATTTTGATGAGCACACTTCCCGCCTACCTTTCTATTCCCTTATTCCTTTGAAAGAGATCCTATCCGAAATAGAGGGGACCAGTCCTGGAAGCAAACGGGTTACGGAGCGGTACAACTCTCTTGCCGGCAAGGCCGGATCGGAGTTTAAGCTGCTGCTCCATCTTCCATTAAGTGAAATTGAGAGAATCGGTGATGAGATTGTCGCTGAAGCAGTACGAAGAATGCGGAACAGGGAAGTATTCATTGAAGAAGGTTTTGACGGTGAATATGGCCGGATAAAGGTTTTTAACGAAAATGAAGTTAAAACCTTCGGCCGGGGAGAGATGCTTTTTACGGATACCTCCTATCAAAGCTCTGTTGATGAATCCCAGAGCATTTCCAGGAGAGGCTTCATCAATTTTGATCTTTCTGAATATAAACGATTGAAAGAGGTGAAAAAAATAATCCCGCCGCGTCCTGGAAAAAAACAGGCGACCCAAGAGCAACTCCTTCTTAAGGGAAGTAATTTTCTATTGCATGACCTCAACCCTGAACAGAGACGCGCGGCAGAGCATTTAAGCGGACCTGCCCTTGTTCTTGCGGGACCGGGAACGGGAAAGACACGCACCCTCGCATTAAGGATAGCCAACCTTATCCAAACTCATAAGGTAGAACCGGAGAACATACTGGCCCTGACTTTTACCAACAAGGCCTC
>JBFMGN010000397.1:0-4205 GCA_040752435.1 Spirochaetota bacterium | reverse complement strand
CCTGAATACCAGCGGCAAGGATGGGGTGGAATGCTTTTAGGTGGTATTATTAATACTGCCGATGAGAGGGGGCTTGGAATTTATCTTGAGACCCAGTCCGAAAAAAATGTTGGTATTTACAGGCGGTACGGGTTCACCGTGGCGGATGAATTTATCCTGCCGGAAATAAACATAAAATGCTGGGCGATGAAAAGATAACACAATACGACAGGAGGAATTTATGAAAAAGGTGTGGCTTCTCCTATTACTGGTGTTCATTCTGACAGGATTGGGATTTGCACAAAACACTCCTAAAGATCCGAATTTCGGGATCGGCATCGAACTCGCATCCACATTCTTCTTAATATCTGCTGCACCCTCCTTCATAGTATCTTTCCCGCTGGCATTGTTATCAAGCAATTTCACCGTAAAACCTTTTATCGGTTTCACTTATATAATACCCGCGCTGGATGAAATATCCGGTGTCTATTTGCCTTTGGGGTGCGATTTTATGGTAAACAAATACAGGCTGGGAATTTCCTTAAAACATTATTTTGCGGTTCCCGGCATTCTGAAAGAAGGAGGGATTGTCGGTTCAATAAAAGGGATGCTGCTTTTGTTGGATAAAGAAAAATATTCATTCATCTTTACGTATGAGTTTGGAATAAGTTATTTCTGGAACACATATCCGAATACGGATGCGAATTACTATGTGCCCATGTATTTGCTTTTTATTAATCCGGCAATAGTATTCAGGATCAATTTGTAAGAATGCACCATGGCTGAAAAATATCAGACAGCTTCCACCCGGAGCTCGAACCGCCTAACCGAAGAAAATTTTCGTGCTGATTTTAAATAAGTGATGTATAATAAAGGAACAGGAGCCGTTTATGGATGTGCTAAGACTTCATATTTTTATAGATATTGTACTTATACTGTTTATCGCGTTGGTGTTTCATCTTGGGATTCTCTTCCTCCACTTCAGAAAGAAAAGAATTCTTGAAATCCAGCGCCAAAAAACCGAGTCTCAAAGAATTGATTCTATGGAAACCGGTTTTCAGGAAATGCTTTTACTGCATAATGAATATGTTAAAAAGATGGAAAGAGAGAAAAGCCTCCAATGGAGAATGCTTTATTTGTGTTTGGTATTATTGGCAGCCCTCATCGGCTTGAGTGTTTTTAAAGAATTTACCGAAAGGTGGCCGTTAAATACTTTACTCGTTCTTTCCTTCGCTATTTTCTTTGCCGGTCTATATTTTTCAGTCGAGATACAGTATAGTATCAGGGAAATCAGAGGAATTTTGTTCAAGAATAAGGTTGATAGACGGTTGCATTATTGGATGGATGAATCAGATTATCAACAATTAGTAAAGCATAGTGAATTTTTCTGGAAAGACTCACGGGTTTTAGTTACCCATATTGTAACTCTCGCCATAGTAATAGGCTTAATTTCTTATTTCCTTGTAAAAAAATTAGTTATTCTATACTGATCTGATGATCTAACTACAAAAATGAAAACAGGAGTGTTTCGGGTATCCCCAGTTCCTTCGCCACGTACCTGGAGATGTTCAGGTTGAGCCAGTTTGGCTGATGAGCATCGGAACCAAGAACGAACCTGAAGCGGGAAATAAATTTTTTAAAACCGTTTCGCCAATCGTATTTCCAGACATAACGGTTATTTACTTCGATATAACAATCCGGCGGCAGTTTATCCAAATTGGTTTCCAGTACTTGAGGGTGAGCTATTATTACCGGTTTGCCCGTGGAAAGCAGCGTTTCCGCGCCTGAATAATCTGCCGAGACATCGCGGCAATGATACACATAGTAATCTGCCTTAACTTCCGCAGCTTGCTTAACCCATTCAGCACCATTGACCTCCGTGCCTACCTTAAACTGATATCTTCGAAGTGTAGCGGCATAGCCTTCGAATGCTTCTCCCGTTATATACTCGAAGTGATCACTTATACCTATTACCTGCGCATGCCGAACTGCAGCAATAAGTTCAACCGTTTGCTCCGGTACAACCGCATTGTCACCGCTTGAAAAAGTTGTGTGAATGTGTAAATCTTGTGGGACGGCAAAAAAGCTGTCAATTTTACTCTGAATTAACATTATCTACTCCATGTTGCAGCGAATAAAAATAAGTTACCGAGTGATTATTCGTATGAACTGTTAAGGCAAACAGGTTATTTTATTGTATAAAAATATGCAAGCGAGCATTAAACAATTAATCTAAAGGAGTGGTCTTATGAAGATAATACGGGAAGAAGAAATCAGAAAAGAAGCCATCTTACATGTAGCTGAGAAAATGCTCATCGCAGCCCGGACTGCGCCTAAAGGACGGGGGATGGACAACACCGTCCTGGTAATGGTTGAGGGTGATGATATCAAAGCTATTTCCGATAAAATCAAGGAAATGGCGCAACGGGATAAACTACCCGACTTTTTTATTCGGGATGCTGATAATATTTTGCAGGCACCGGTTATTCTTCTTTTCGGAACACGGATTAAATCCATGGGCTTAAGTCCCTGCGGTATGTGCGGTTTCACCAACTGTGATGAAAAAAATAAGTATCCTGATCATCCTTGTTCTTTCAATACGGGCGATCTCGGAATTGCCATTGGTTCGGCTGTCAGCGTGGCCATGGACCATAGGGTAGACAATCGGGTTATGTATACTGTCGGGCAGGCAATTCTTGAGATGGGAATTCTTGGTGATGATGTTAAGGTTGTCTATGCCGTCCCCTTAAGCGTTAGTTCAAAGAACCCCTTTTTTGACAGAAAGAAATGACAATTAAAGGCGTTGATATAATTATCTGTATCGTCTTCGAAATCAATAAAGATGAGTGCGCAGTTACAGCGCGTTCTTGACAGCCTGCCTTCAGGTTTATATGCTTAAGCTTGAGGCGGGCAATTAGCTCAACTGGATAGAGCGCTACCCTCCGGAGGTAGAGGCCATGGGTTCGAATCCCGTATTGCCCATTTTTTTATTCCCAGTCCAGCCACATCTCTTTTCGACATTTTTAGATATAGCAGGAAAAAGTTTAAATGAATATATTAGATCGATCACCCGAATGCGAGAAAATTAATATATTTTGAAAATATTACGGGTATACAAAAATGAGATTAAAAGAATTATAAAAAGTTGTTTTAGATTTCACTGAAAGGGTGTATAATAATTATAATTTCCTGATGACAGGCGGTCTGAATATCAAAAAAACAGTCATTTGCCGCCCTGCTTCACTTTCAAAATCGAATTGAAGTACCCTATTGAATAAGAGTAGGGAAGGGCGGCTTTTATTGCTAATAAACTTTTTTTAAGCGCTGTCTTGATTTTGCAATTATAAAGTTGTAAAGCCTTCAAAACCTGAAGTTGGTACAACAGCCTATCTTTTTCCCATATTAGGGTGTTTGGGCGATATTTTTATATGTTTGTCAAATTTGATAATATCGCGTCCATGGAACGATGAAGCGTTTACAGAAGGCCTGCTGTTGAGCTTCTGCAGGTTTCTTTTCCTCTTATTGTCACCATACTTACCAAATCTTCCGCTTTTATTCATTCTGACCCCTCTTCAAAAGAAATTGCTGCTAACTATAATTTATTACCGGTACAATCAAATTTCAATGTAAAACTGAAAATATTATCCTTCAATTGGAGTAGTCTTCCCCAAATCCTTCAGGGCTATTTATTCAATCGTTTTTTTCCTGATAAAAACACTCCAGAGCATAGCAGCATCGGAGTCAGGAAAATAAGACAGGAAATGGAGAAGCTTTTGGAAAAACCGATGTGATCTATAGCATAGCCGAGTAATGGAGTAGTGAGCGTACTGACGGCCGTTGCCCCAAAGTAATAAACTCCGAATATCGTCGACTTAAGGTGAGATGATGTATTTTCATAGATGAACGCCTCAGAAGCAGGCATCCGGGCAAACATGACAATTCCAAAAATCAGAAGCAGTATAATAAAAGCGATACCATAAGGCATCACGGTCATTAAATATACGACGGGGATTATGAGGAAACCAATAGCTATTAATACAGGCGGTTTCCCTATACGGTCAGCAATATGTCCCGCCAGGGGAGCGGCCCAAAGCCCGGCAGAGTAGATTATCGATAACATGGCGGAACCTATTTCTTCTTTAATTTTGAAATGGTCAACCATAAAAAGGGGAATAAACGAAGTTATTGAGCTGATATACGCCGATAGTAAGATCGTCAACGTAAGA
>JBFMGN010000396.1:0-4215 GCA_040752435.1 Spirochaetota bacterium | reverse complement strand
GAGGCTTCGTAGATTTTCAAGGTTACAATTGCCTTGCCTTTGTATTTTGAACCCTGGGTCTCACCTGAAGTTCGCGCATCAATCTCGATATAGACGTCGGCGTTTAATTTTTGGGCAATCCACTGGATCATACTTATTGCGCTACCGGTCTGCTCTTCATACACTAGCTCCTGATCTTTTTTTAAGTTTTCGATCTGGTTAAAATCAACAACCTGTACACCATTTTCGCTAAGAAAACTATCGGCTATTCCTACGGCGGATTTCATCAAAAAAGGATCTTCACCGGCATCTTCATTAAAGTAAACCATATAGCTCATATTGGCTGCGTACTTGCTTATAAACTGCTTCTCCTTTTCCGTTGGCGGCGCAATAGTTCCATCCGATTCTTCCGCAGATTCAGTGTCCGTCTCAAAGGGCCGGGGAGGAGTGGATACAGCGGTAGTATTCTTCGGAATTGATGAGCCTTTTGCGCCTTCCGCACCCGAACCGGGTTCCGATCCGGGGGTCAGCTTACCACCCCAGATATTATTGGCACGTAAAAGATTCTCAACCGCGGCGAGATTCACCGCAATAGATATCTCAACATTCCATGCATCGCCGTTTCCGCTTTTACTTAGAATCTTAAGCGTGTCGTTAAACACATAGGCATTGACATTGGCGCTATTGTACAGGACCTCCTTTAACTGCGATCGATTCGCCGCTTCGCTTGCCGGACCCACCATCTCCAGCACCGCTTCCCTTATGGCCGCCATTTTAGCGGCGTTAAGTGCGTTAGTGAGAGCTGTACCCTGCCCGGTTCCATAGTACTGCGGCATGGAAGCCGCCCCTGGTTTTCCCTGAACAGTCTCCTTCCGCGCCGATGTAACACATGCAAGGATTAAAGCGCCGGCGATACTTGCTGCAAGAAATAATCTCGCTGCCTTCATACAATTCCTTTCTCCTTAATATTTTATCAATACACCCAGCCCGGCGAAGAACCCGCCGTAATCACCCCAGCTTGAGACGGAAAATGAAAACCAGAAGGTATAACCGCCTTCAACCAATAATCGAACACTTCTGCCGGCGAGGTAATTAAGAGTCACCTGGGTGATAAAGCCGCCGTGGGTAAGGTAAAAATTCTCCTGGGCACTTCCGCTCTTATCTACCTTCGTCGCACCGAAGGCTCCCCCCAATCCTCCGGCTGCCATGGGGACTATCTGGAATCGCCCCAAATACCAGTTGAGCTCTCCCCCCAAATAAAGGTTTAAGGGAAAGCCGATCGAAGAAGGTCGGAGATTGATGGGCACCTCTACTCCGATAAGCGGCCTGAATCCGTATAACCCCCTGGAGATACTCTGGCGCAGGCCGGCCAGGATGACGGTATCGGCAAAATTTGCGAAGTTAAAGGTACCGTGAACATAGAGAGAGGTATCAAAACCAAGCCTGGGAACTTCCTGGATCTGGTCGCCTATCATGGGTTTTTGCTTAGAATATATCAGCTTTCCAACGGAAATCTCCTCTTTCACTTCTTTTATAACCAGCAGTCCCACCTCATCCGTAACCGCGTGGCCGCTGGGAAGGAGGCGGGGAACAACAACGGCGTATTCATCGCCCTTTTTTACACCCATATTGCTTCCGAATTCAATAAAGATAGTACTCCCTTTAACGTCGATAATTCCAGTTTTCAACTGAAACTCAGGTATTTTTCGTATCTCAAAGGTAAGCTGGTAGAAAATATCGTCGGCGGCATCTTTTACCGCCGCGTTGGGAGTGTCATTGTACCCGGTTGTCTTTACGGCAAACTGTGCCATGGTTTTATAATTCTGGACATCAATAAAAGTGAACGCTGTTTCCATTTCTGCGCCGTAATTGCCTTTCTGATCCCGTGTTAAATTATAGTAGGACATAACAGGTACGACGACAATGAAAGAGCCCACAAGTTTATTAAAATCCGATTCGGTAAAGGCTTCCTGTCCCAGGCGGACGGATTCGGGTATCTCAACCTCGGCTTCCTTAATCTCGCGAATCCTGGCGATAAAATCGTTTATGTCTCTGCTTCCGAGACGATAATTCATACCGATAACATTAAATCTGTTAAGTTTGATAAAAACACCTTTTATCTGCTCATCGACCATACCGAGAGCACCGCCGGGTATTTTCCAGTCATAATAGCTCAAGGCGAACACCGCGATCTCCTTTCGGGCAGATATTTCCTGGGAATAAAGGGATCCGGCCAATATAAGTAAGACCAACAGTATAACCCCCCTGACCCTTCGCATCGTTTCCTCCAGTTATTCGATTCTTAAATTATTTAATTCTATTAAAAGATAACACAAATAGTATGCATTTTGCAAAGAAAATCCATTTTGAAAAGATTAGCACCAATAATAAATTTTATAGGGTTTCTACGGTTGCAAAAGCCTGATTTTGTGATTGATCGACGGTTTCAGGAGGATGGATGGGTGGTTTTACCTTCTCGGCGGCCGCCTCATCTTTCACAATCCGGCTGCTTTTGGTTTTAATAAGAATACTGTCGATACTAACGGGTTCGCTGTTAGTCTCGGGGTTACTAATTTGAATATTTATCTCTACAATATCTTTTTTGCCGGGGTCTATTGGTACCTCAACCGTCCCGCATCTCAACCTTAAACCCTTTTCGTCGTGCAACAGCTCGAACTTTATCCCCGGCGTATCAAATTTTAGCTTTTTTTCAGAGCCATCGGCCAGATAGAGGCTGCCGTTAAAATCCATTTCCACCAACGGGAGAAATGCGTCCTCTGATAATACCCTTATCCGGGCTGTCCCGGCGGCAGCCGCTGAACCGCCCGAAATATCGAAGACTACATCTTCATATCCGAAAGACATCTTCGGTAATATTATTGAACTGCCCGGCTGAATTACAAGGGAACCTTCCCTGATTGAAACAGTACCTTTTGTGACTATATTATCCGGCGGAAACAGACCATCGAAACCCTCGGCCAATACAAGGGCTGTTCCATATTTCTCCTCCATGGCCCTTCTAAAAACATCAGGTGCAATGGATGGCCGTTTTTGAGAATCCTGGAAATAGATCCCCAATTCATCAATAATGCCTTTAAATCCGTTTTTACCCCCGATTATAGTTGTTCCGGAAGAAACGTGGCCACCACTCAGTATGGCTTGTTTCTCTTCCCTCTTCAGCAAAAAACCGTTTAAAAACCAGAAAAACTCAATACTCGAGGCATGCACCATAACGGAAAGCGTCAGAGTCTGGACTTCCCCCGGAATAAGGCCATCTTTACCGGAGGTAGAAATTAGTTCGGTCAAACCGTTTTTTAGCGTCGCCTGTAAAATTCCTTTTTCATCCGCCGAAAGCATGAAAGAAAAACTTTTGCGTTCATTCTCAGTCACAAAATAGACCGTGTTATATTGAGGTCCATCAGGCTTCATTCTCATGACCAGAGAAAAGGGTTCAAGCCGGGACTCCTTAAAGGGCAGAATAACGGCGGGTATTTCGATGCCGTTTGAACCGTTTAAATAGTAGCCGAAAAGACTTCCGCTTATCGATAATTCCGGTTCTCCAATAGCAACAGGCAGTTTTTTATTCGGGCGCAGGCCGAAATCGGAGAAATCCCCCCTGAAATGAAACAAACTGTAGTACTGATCTTCCGGCGAAAGTTCATCTTTTTCTGCGCTGGGAGATTTAGTAACAAATACTTCTGTTTTCAGCGAAATGGATGAAGAAAAACTGTAAATTGTGCCGCCACTCGGGGCAAAAGGAAAAAGTTCCAGCTTTATCGAATAGACGCCCTCGGTAGGGGGTGCTTTCCATTTCAGGTTATCCATCTGCCGGCTTACTGTACCCTCGGCGATAATTTCACCGCCCAGGCTCCACCTGAGATAGGGGTCGGCCTCTTCAGGGTACTTGCAATTGGCATGAAGAATAGCGGTTGAGCCCGGTGAAATTACGGGTGGATAAGAGGTGATACCCGTTATCGTATACTCCCCGGTGGTATAAAAGAAATCAATCTTTTTCTCAAGCTTCAATTCCTGGCCGGAATATACCTTAAATCGCAGGGTATATAGATTCGTTTTCAAAGCCGGCAGTTTAAGGGAGGGGAGCACCTTCTCCTTCAAATCCTGAGCCCCTATCACCTCAGAACCGAGAACCTGACCATCCAGCGATACCAGTTCGACCTCCATGCGGTCCAGATACAATTCCTGGCTGTCGTATTCTATGGATAAAGGTATCTCACC
>JBFMGN010000395.1:0-4222 GCA_040752435.1 Spirochaetota bacterium | reverse complement strand
TGCAGATTGCCTGTACCCTTATTGCGTTCCTTAGTCTCTGTGTTCTCTGTGTGAAATTTCTTAGGGTGGTAAAGGAGGGTAGCCCCCTTCGAGGGCAAGAAGTTAGGGCAAGCATATTGGGTAGCCCCCTCCGGGGACGAGAAGCCAGGGTGATAAAGGTGGGTAGCTTCGTTCCGCATGGTACGGCCTTCGGCCGATTGTCGTAGGACGGAATCAAACCGTCTTCAAGCTCAAACACGCAGACGGCCAGTAGCCGGTTTCAAGATACTCACGTTCACTGACAATATAGCCATCCTGCACCACAAACATATCGACTGAATGCAGCCCCTCAATTACCAATTCCACAAACACCACCCCCCGCACCTCATCGCTCGCAATGTGCTCAACTACAAACCGTGCGTCACGTCCGGCGTACATCTTCTGCACGGCTGCAACATAGGCGTCACGGCCCTGCACGACTTTATGTGCCGGACCGAACGTTATCCAGCATACGTTCGGGGCAAGATACTGTGCGTAGGTGGTCCAGTCCCGGACATTCTCCGCCTGCAGAAAGGCGGTCACGAGCTCCTTAGCCGACCGGTGCTGGCGCGTAACCTGCAGTTGATGCTGAAAACCGACGGCATCGAAGTATTCCCGCACCGTCACAATACGGTCGCGCTCTAAACCAAATACACAGACCGACGTCAGATGCAGTGGCGCGCGTGCATACTGTCGGCCTCCATGTTCCCCGGAAAAATGACCCACCCCGTCAAACTCAACAATGACCCACCCCTCGTCACCTGAAATATGACGAATCTGAAACTGCCAATCGGGCAGCTTGGCATATGCCTCCTGCATGTGTCGGACATAGTTATCTCTTCCCCGCACTACTCCGGGAGAACCGACAACTTCGTATTGCACTGCGGGATGCAGAAAGCTTGCCCACTGCTCCCAATCTCGCCTGTTTTCGGCCGATAGAAAGCGCTGAACTGCCTGGATAGAAGTGGACATGGTGTCTCTGAAATGGACTTGCATAAAATTCCCTTCGTTCATTTCACGCCTCAACTAACAGGATACACGGCCAGGAACATGGTTGCTTCCTCAGCGTCACGTGGCCAGCGGTAAGCACGACAACGGGTATCTGGCGGAAGCACCAAGAGGTCACCAGGCTCGAGCACACAGGGAGATAAATCGGAGCGTTCAAATTCCACCTTAAGTTTTCCCCGCACAACAAGGATGAGATCCACCATCGGTTGCGAAAACCAAGCGGGGTCAATCTCTTCGTGCTGCTTTTTCACCCAGACAATCTCAACCCCTTCACCGCTAAAGATTTTTCCCACGCTACCGAACGGTGAATGGTGAATCTCCAGCGCGTCTTCGCGCAGGATGTGAAGGATGCGAGGTTTATCATCCGTGTTTTTCATAATAGCACTCTCCCTGACATTGTGCCGGGCCGCCCAACGACAAAAATCAGTGGCGGCGTTTCGCGCCGTCCGCTGGATTTTATTGTTAGCCCTTTTTTATCTTCTCTTTAAATAACTTTTCAAATCGCGATAGTAATTTTCGTGTGGGCCAATCATAATTAATTCTAACCCATCATTAATCATCCTGTAGGAAAGGAGATACTGAATAGTCTTGCCTTTGAACTTATGAATATATACACCCCGAAGGTCTCCTTTCTTTTCTTCTCCAACAAAAGGATTTTCTATTATCCTTTTAATTTCTTCATCTAATATTCCTTTTTGTTGCTTTGAAAACTTCTTGATTTTGTTTTCAAAAATTCTTGATTGATAGATTTTCATCCGTTACTATCCAAACTTGTATTCTGACCTTTCACCTTGTTCTAATTCTTCTATTCCCATAAGGATGTCTCTGATAAGACTATAGGTTAAGTCTGGATTTTCTTCAGCACATTTGCCTATTTTTGCCCAGTGCTCTACTTGACCTGTTACAGATCTATGGTCAATACGGCTATATTTTTTAGCCTCACTGACTAATTCTTTTGATATTCTTACAGCGGTAGCCATTTTTAATACCTCCAATTGTAATTAAGTTGCATTTTGTCATATTTTATATCTAATCATAGCAAAATGCAATACTGGAAAAATATTAGCAACGTACTTTTCGCTTGACAACCAGGATTACTTGATTTAAGACTCTTAATCTGTTACTTTTTGATTTTAAAACTGTCTGGAGTGAACCATGAACAGGGGTGTTGATATATCCGTGCAATTAGGTAATTTACGGTTGCGCAATCCTTTCCTGGTGGGTTCCGGTCCAACTGTTCAAAATGTGGATCAGATTAAGGCTGCCGAAGATAACGGCTGGGCAGGTGTTTCAGTCAAACTGGCGATTGATCCTGTTCCCTATTTAAGCCTGCCGCCGCGTTATAGGTGGCTTAGAAAACAGAAACTTCACATTTTTACCGCGGAAAAGCGGCTTACTCCGCCCGAGGCATTTAAAATTGTTGAAGAAGCCCGGAAAGCGGCAAAAGATATTCTCATTTTTCCGAATATTACTTACGACGGTGAAAGCTACGACGGATGGGGCAAACTGGCAAAACAATTCGAAGATGCAGGTGCCCACGGTATAGAACTGAATATGTGCTGCCCAAATATGTCTTTTAATCTTTCTTCCACCGGCAGTAAAACGGAAAAAGCCACCGGCGCCAGCCTCGGTTCCGATATCGAAGAGCTGCCGAAGGTGGTTAAAATAGTTGTAGATGCGGTAAAAATTCCGGTTATCGTAAAACTTACACCGGAAGGCGGGAAAATTGCCGAGGCGGCTTACGTTTCACTTAAAGCCGGTGCTGCGGCCGTGGGGGGAGTTGCCAATCGGCTGGGCATACCGGATATCGATATTAGAAATCCCATGGGTACGATATACCGGCTTCAGGACAATATTACCTTGGGGTGTTTGTCCGGGCCGTGGATCAGGCCTCTTGCCTTGCGCGACACCTACCAGATGAGGTTCCACCTGGGTTCAGAACCATTCATAATAGGTTCCGGCGGCGTCTCGGACTTAAGCAGCGCCGTACAACAGATTATGGTGGGTGCCGATGCAGTCTGGATCTGCACGGAAACCATGCTTAAGGGTTTTAACTGGATGCCCAAAATGCTTGATCAGTTGCAGGTATACATGGAGGAAATGGGCTACCGCACAATCAAAGATTTCAGATCTATCCTGTTAAAAAATATCAAGCCGGCCGGTGAGCTTAAGGTTTACGAGGGGTACGCCGAAGTAGATCTTACAAAATGTAACGCCTGCGGGCTTTGCTGGAGGCTCGGCCACTGCTGTGCCATTACACATCCCGATGACGTGACTGTCATCGAGGCGAAAAAATGCCTGGCATGTTCAACCTGTGTCGATGTCTGCCCCCATGGCGCTATACGCATGCTGCCGCGCGGGTAGAACTTTTAAAGCATGCGCCGCTTATGAAATACGATGTATTTTCTTTTTCAAGTGATCTGTTGACGAACTTAAGCCTCTTCATGAATACCAACCATAACCTCGATCATTTTACACCCACGCTCCTTAAGGAAAAGATTTTCAAAGATCCTGATTATGATGAAGGACTGGTCATTTCAGCCGGGCTTGACGGTGGATTCTACGGTTTCGCCATGACGGTTTTACGAACCAACGGCCTAGGGTTTATAAAACTTATTGCAGTGAAAGAGGAGACGAGGTTAAAAGGCCTGGGAACCACCCTGTACGGGATATTGGAAAGCAGGTTGAAGGCCAAAGGCTGCAAAACTGTCAGGGTGTATAATTCAGCTCCAAACTACTTTCTCCCGGGTGTCGATGTCAGGTACACCCCCGCCGTATGTTTTTTCGAGAAGTTAGGCTTTAGAAAGTACTCGGAAACATACAATATGGTGGTTGAATTATCCGACGGAGTTTTTCAAGCGGATTATGATGATACAAACTCGAAAACTCCCGGCTTCCAGGTACGGCGGGTGAGTGAGGGGACGAAAGAAAAGTTCCTCGACTTTATGCACGTATATTTTCCGGGATGGCAATACGAAGCGTCAAATATGCTCACAGGAGAGGAGATAACGGCGTTTATCGGCCTGAAGGGAGACGAAATAGCAGGATTCTCCGGCTATGACGGTAATAATCTTGGCACAGGCTGGTTCGGCCCGATAGGAGTAAGAGATGATTATCGGGGAATGGGATTAGGATCGATTCTATTAAAAGTTTGTCTTAATGACATGAAAAAGCATTATACGAAGGCCGTTATTCC
>JBFMGN010000394.1:0-4229 GCA_040752435.1 Spirochaetota bacterium | reverse complement strand
AACTGCCGAGAGCATTATAACGACAATAGATAAATATTTTCATAACTTCATTGAAGAAACATCATTAGCTGTTGATAAAATTGCCGCCGTAGGAATTGCCCCACAAGGAATTATCGACTCAGCCAAGGGTAGATGCCTTTTAGGTACTCATCTTGGCGGGGTAGTTAATTTAGATTTAGGGAATAGGCTAAAAGAATTATTTCGCTTACCTATATTCGTGGATGATCCAGTAAGAGCGATGACATATTTTGAAAAAAAACACGGGAAACACAAAAATGTTAAGAATTTTATTTATATCTTCCTTGGTAAAGGTGTTGGAAGCGGCATTGTAATTAACAATAAAATATATCGGGGGCATAGAGGAATTGCCGGTGAGATTGGTCATATCATGGTCGACAATAGCGGAGCTCGATGTAAATGTGGAAATTATGGCTGTCTCGAGACGATAGCTTCCAGAGAAAGCATAATCAGACAAATAAAGGAGGGAGTTGAGGATCGTGTATTTACCCGTATTATGGATATTTGCCATAACAATGTGGATAAGATTGATCTGTACGTCTTAGAAGAAGCTGCCGCTGGTAATGATAAATTTTCTCTTAATATTCTTGATCATGTAGGCAGTTACCTAGGCAAAGCAGTAACTATGTTGATGCTTATGTTTAATCCTGAAACAATAATAATAAGCGGAGAGGGCGCAATTTTAAGTAAATACTTGATAGATTCAATCAATAGAACCATCAAAAAAAACACTTTAAGCATAATTAATGAAGAAACCCACGTACAATTTTTAGAATATAACAAGTTTCTAGGCTCTACAGGGATAGCAATAGAAGCGTTTGATATGCTGTTTGATTACGCTGCAAAAGAGGCAAAATGTTTTATCAACAATTTAATTGGTATAGTATAAGATAGTACCTGTACAATTAGCCCGGTATAATAACGTAAATTATTTCTTCCCCTCCAAACTGAATCTTTGAAATTTTTCTCGTGACTTTAAAGAGGCGAAGTCCACATTTCCAGTTGCTCAGGATTTTTATTTATATAAATATAATAGCAATATATGTAAAACATTTAGCAATTTCTATTTTTTATCTATAATATATATTATTTAAGATGATATCTGTAATATGGCGTATTATTTTATATTTTTTTTATAGAAAATACTTGACATAATACTTCCCTTATTCTATAATATTTCAGCGAAAGAAAATATTATCATTCAATTCTTTAGGGGCAAAAAATGAAAAAAATTAAAATTTCGGCCGGAATTTGGTTCCTGGGGGCGACATCTGATCGATTTGTAAAAGAAGGGTACCGTCCAGATAGAACGATTGAAGAACGATTCAAACTTGCCGGGACCATTGAAGGTCTGAGTGGCCTTGAAATGCACTATCCTACGGAAATAACAGATTCTACCTACAAACATTTGAAAAAAGTCGCAGATAATTCGGGCCTTCAAATTGTCCTGGTTGCTCCCCATCTCTGGATCGATCCACGATGGAAGTATGGTCAATTTTCAAATCCCGATAAAAAGCTTCGAAGAGAAGCGATCGATCTTGCTAAACGAACTATCGGTATTGCCCATGAAATGGGAGCGGAGGTTGTCGTCTATTGGCCTGCACAGGATGGCTACGATTATTATTTTCAGGATAATTACACACAAAGACTTGATGATCTGATCAGCGGACTGGCAGAAATGGCTGACCATGATCCTGGTCAGAAGGTCGTTCTTGAATATAAAGCCTTTGAACCACGGACTCATATTTTTCTGGGAACAATGGGACATTGTATGGCAATTGTGAACGAAATAAATAGACCCAATTTTGGTATCAACCTTGACGTTGGTCATGCCTTGATCATGAAAGAGAATCTTGCCGAGTCGATTGCATTCTGCATGAGATACAGAAAGCTCTATCATACACACTGGAATGACAACTTTAAGCTTTTTGACGATGACATAATTGTGGGAACTGTAAACTTATGGGAAACCCTCGAAGCTTTGTTCTGGCTGGAAGAATTGAATTACGACGGATGGTTTGGTCTTGACCTTTTCCCATACAGGGAAGCTCCTCAGAAGGCAATTGAAGAAAGTATAAAAAATCTTCATTTCGGGTATGAACTTCTAGACAAGGTGCCTAAAAAAGAGCTCTACGAATGTTTTCAAAGCTCTGATGCCATTAAGGTTTCACAATTGATGAGGCGAATGCTCGGCGGAAAATGAGAAAGCTTCTCTCTATGGGAACGAATAAATGAAAAAAGTCGTACAGTTTGGGGCCGGGAAAATAGGAAGGGGCTTTCTTGCTGAGCTTTTTAATCAGTCCGGTTATGAAATCGTTTTTGTCGATATCGACGCGGAAGTTCTTTCAAATATCAATAATAAAGGTGCCTATATAATAAAAATCGTAGGCGCCAGCCGCCCTTTAGAAACCGGATCCTGGCTGGTAAAGGTCAACAATATAAAAGGAATAAGTGTGTCAGACGTGGAGAAAGTGACAGATGAAATTGCGAACGCAGGCCTTGTTGCTACAGCAGTAGGCACGGGCGCTCTCAAGTCAATCGCTCCTTTAATTGCAAAGGGTCTGGAAAAAAGAGCCGCTTTACAAGTCGGGAAACCGCTGAATATTATTATCTGTGAAAATCTTCTCAATGCTTCTAAAATACTTAAAGAATATATTCTGGAAGAATTACAAAATGAGTTCACGGATTACGTGGAAAAACATCTGGGTTTGGTTGAATCAGTAGTGAGCAGGATGGTGCCCATCGTAGAAGAAAGTACCAAAAAGAAAGATCCTTTGGGTATCATAACAGAAGAGTATGCTCATTTACCGGTTGACAGGAATGGGTTTAAGGGACGGATTCCTAAGATAAAAGGTACGGAGCCTTTAAATAATTTTACCTCTTATGTTGAAAGAAAATTGTTTATTCATAATACGGCGCATGCGCTCTGTTCGTACTGGGGATATTTAAGGGGATACAAATATATATTTGAAGCAGTCCTGGATAATAAAATCGAAAATATGTTACATAAAGCTCTTTTAGAGTCCGGCCGTGCTCTATGTAAAAAGCATGGATTTTCTCCAAAGAGTATCCAGGATTATATTGATGATTTATTGAAACGATTTAAAAATAGAGCGTTAAAAGACAGTGTGTTCCGTGGGGCATATGATCCTATTCGTAAATTAGGTCTCAATGAAAGATTGGTTGGGGCAGCCAATTTAGCACTGTAATATGAAATTGAACCTGCCTATCTGGCATACGGTATTGCATCTGCTCTTTTTTATGACGACCCGGAAGATAGAAGTGCCGTCTTGCTGGTCCGTAAAATGAAAACCGGGGGAATAGACTCGGTTTTAAAAGATGTTTGCAAGATTGACCCTGATGAAAAGTTGGCGGCTTTGATAAAGAAAAGTTTTAATGAGATAACAAATTCAAAAAAAGGTTTCCGGATAAAAGTATGAAAGCAGCGGTATTTGAAAAAATCGGCCAATTAACGATAAAGGAAGTAGAGACACCTGTTTGTCCTCCCAACGGTATTTTAATTAAAGTTGAGGCATGTGCGATTTGTGGAACAGATGTAAAAGTATTTCATTTTGGGCATAGATATATACACCCGCCGCGGGTTACCGGTCATGAGCTGGCGGGTGCAATAGTCCAGGTCGGCAGTGAATTAGAGGGTTTTCAGGTGGGAAATAAAATAACGGTAGCTCCTGCTATTCCCTGCGGCAGATGTTATTATTGCAGAAAAGGGATGCAGAACAGATGTGATGATCTCGCTGCAATCGGATACCATTATGATGGTGGATTTGCGGAATATATGGTGGTACCTCCGCAAGCGATCGTAAATGACTGCGTAAATATCATTCCTGAAAATCTAACTTATGAAGAGGCGACATTAACAGAACCGCTCGCGTGCGCAATTAACTGCCAGGAAATATCAAATGTAAAACTGGGAGATACGGTGGTGGTAATAGGAGCAGGCCCCTTGGGAAGCTTGCAGGCCGAACTCGCAAAATGTCTGGGAGCACTCAAAGTCATTTTGGTCGATATATCCTCAGATCGACTGAAATTGTCTGAAAGAGCAGGATCCGATCTATATATCGATGCCTCTAAGCAGAACCCTGTAGAAGCAGTTCTTGAAGAGACAGGCGGAAGGGGAGCAGAAGTAGTAATTACTGCCTGTTCTTCAGGGAAAGCGCATGAACAGGCACTAGAAATGGTTGGAAAGAAAG
>JBFMGN010000393.1:0-4229 GCA_040752435.1 Spirochaetota bacterium | reverse complement strand
GGTCGTCCCCTAACATTTTCGCAATTTCATCCCCGCGGCTGCCAAGCTGTCTGGATACTGTTAGTATTGACATATGAACCTCCTCTCTAATAAAAGCTACTTTAACACTTGTAGAAAATCAAATAAAATTGCGGCTGTCCATAGTAAATATTTTTCTATAAAACATGGAAGGAAAATTTGTGCCTACAGAACCATTGCCAAGATTAGATGAAGAAACCGAGGTAAGGAATGTATTACTTTCGTTCTGCCGATTGAAACCAGGCGAAATATGGATTGACCCTGTCAGCGGCCATAAAGTCGGTGTTCTGAATGCTGCCTCCCGCTCAGATATAGTCAGGATTTTTGAATCTGAGCGCTCGACTCTGGTTATCAACGATCCTCCTTATAACATTACTGTTGGTAAAAAGAAAAGTTTCGCTCTCTTTCACACAAATCTTGAGGATTACCTCGCTTTCTCACGAAAATGGGTCGAAAATGCCCTTCATATTATGGCGGATAACAGCCATCTCTATATATGGCTGGGCGCGGATCAGAACGAAAATTTCCAGCCTTTGCCGGATTTTATGATAATGATGAGAAATTTTAAAGCACTTAAGACGAGAAGTTATATTACAGTGCGGAATCAGAGGGGTTACGGGACCCAGAAAAACTGGATGTGTATACGTCAGGAACTTCTCTATTACGTTAAAGGCAACCCCGATTTTACGGTGGTTTATACGGAAATACCTAAAGTACTGAAGGGTTACTATAAAGTCATAAAAGGAAAGCTTACGGAAAATCTTGAACGGAGCAAATCCGAAACCATCCGCCCCGGAAACGTATGGCTGGACATACAGCAGGTTTTTTATCGTATGGAGGAAAATGTACCAGGAGCATACGCCCAGAAGCCCTTGACCGCCATAGAGCGCATAATCCTCTCAAGCAGCCAAGCCGGGGATACGGTAGCGGATTTCTTCTCCCACTCCGGAACAACCCTGATAGCGGCAGAACGGCTTAACAGAAAATGTATTACCCTTGACTGCGATCCGCTCTTTGCTGAATTAACTATTCGCCGACTGGAGCATTACCGCAAAACTGGGAAGAGGGGGTGGCAATATGCACATCCTTTCCCGGAAATTGAAGGCACAGTTTACCCGGCTAACAAATCCTGACTAAGTATTGAGGAGGACCTTCAGTTCTTCAAAGGCCTTTTCTCTCTCTTTTACCTGGGTTTTTTTAACCGCCTTGCGAAGCACATTTTCCCATTGTTTGTCAGGCAAATCTTTTTTCATTCTTTCAAACAGCCCGAGAATGTCAGCATTATTCTTAATGTTGTATATTTTATTATCGTCGTGAAATAACCTGGACGAGAGGGCGTCAATATAATCCCCCACAGACAAACCCGCTTTTTTTTCACTCCGCCGAAGAAGAACCTCTTCCCTTTTCTGGGCACGACGCATTTCTCGATCTTTCCGCAAGAGATCTGTCTTTTTCATATTGTTACTCCTTAGCGAACGAGAGGAGTTTACATAAAAAAAATGAAAATTTCAAGAGACCCCATGGTTCAAATATACTTAATACCCTAATTCCGTCGGCTGCTTTTTCCGGTGGTTTTTTCTACTTCTACCCTGATTACTTCAACCCCTTCCATATCAACTTCAGTAAAACTATACAGCCCGCCAATGTACTTATCCGCAAGAAGACGTAAGGCTGACCTTTTCTCATTTAAATCATTTATAATAGATGCTTTTCCAAAGAGAATAACACTGCTGTATGCAAATCCAAAGGAACAGGGTTTACGTCCGGGTATCACCCCGTCATTTGTGTCAATTTCAAGACATACCCTGTTGTTCTTTTTAAGGATATCGAGCTTTCGACCTTCAGGAGCGGAGTGAAGATATATCCGACCCTCATGAAAAGCGAAATTCATTGGTACGATATAAGGGTCATTATTATCTGAAAGAGCCAATCTGCAAACCGGCTCTTCTGTAAGTAATTTGGAAATGATGTCGCTGTCTTTTATTTCTCTGTCTTTTCTGCGAATGTCCTTCATTTTTCATTGGCCGTCTTCAAAAGACAATGCAGGAGGACATTTGCGCCTGCTTCACAGTCTTCCCACTTTGTATTTTCAACTTCTACATGGCTCCGCCCGCCGATACTAGGAACAAAAATCATGGCAGTGGGGCAAATCTGGTTCATGTAACTGGCATCATGACCGGCGCCGCTCACCATATAGTGGCTGGAGTAGCCTAGCTCTTCGGCAGTTTCCAGGACTCGTTGTACAAGCTTTTCATTAAAAGGGGCATGTTCAACCTTCCAGGTCTCTTCTATACGGAGAGATGTCCCCCGGCGTAGTACGATCTCTTCGAAATCTTTTTTTAACAATTCCCATGCACGCAGTGCGAGATCATCATCCCACGACCGTATATCCACTGTAAAGTGAACACCGTCGGGAATTATATTCCTGGAATTAGGATAATTCTGGATCTCCCCCACCGTGGCTACCATATCCCCTCCCATCCTTCCTGGAATCTGATTGACTTTAAGGATCATCTCTGCTGCCGAGCAGAGCGCATCATGCCGTCCTTCCATTGGAGTCGGTCCCACCTGGTTGGCTTCCCCCTTCAAGTAAACATCATACCAGTGAAGGCACAGAATGCCTTTAGGTGCGCCGATTGTTTTTCCCAATTTTTCCAGCATGGGGCCTTGTTCAATATGGAACTCATAATACGCATAAACGGGCCGTTTTTGGGCAGGCAGTTTTCCTTTATACCCGATTCGTTCAAGTTCTTCCCCCTGCTTTTTACCGTTAATATCAGTCCGAGCGTATGCCCAATCCTTTTTAAGTGCACCTGCCCAAACCCCCGATGCAACCATGGCAGGGGCAAATCGTGACCCCTCCTCATTTGTCCAGTCAACGATTATAATAGGCCGTTCAGTTTGAACCTTACTCTCATGGAGGATTCTCATAACTTCCAGAGTGCCCATAACGCCGAGAATCCCGTCAAACCTGCCGCCTTTAGGCTGAGAATCGATGTGAGAACCGCTCATTACAGGCGGAAGTCCATTGTTTTTGCCAGGACGCCGGCCGAAAATGTTACCCATTTCATCTATCATTACTTCCAGATTAATTTCTTTAAGCCACGTAACAAATAGGTCGCGGGCGTTTTTATCTTCATCGGACAAAGCTAAACGCTGAACACCGCCTCCAGGCGTGGCGCCTATTGCGGCCATCTCTTCCAGGGCGGTTTTAAGCCGCGTCCCGTTTACACGGAGTTTTTTCACATCCATCATAACCTCCTCTTCAATGCTGCTAACAATAGACTTTAGTAAAAATAAAGGCCTGACGGCGAGGATGTCAAGCGGAACTGCCTATTGGAAAATACTAAAGATTAGACGTATTCCTGAACCTTGTCGGAATGTTCGCGTAATTTTTGAAGCGCTCTTTTTTCAATCTGTCTGACTGTTTCCGAGGAGATTCCTAATTCCTCACCGATTTTTTTCAGCGTATACTTTTTGCCCCCATAAAAGGCAAATCTGTACAATAAAACCCTTTTTTCCCGTTCCAGTAAAAGTTCAAGGAATTTCATGGTTTCTTCCCGCAGGCTGTTTGCCAGCAATTGATTTTCAGGATTAAAGGAGACATCTTCGTAAACATCGTGGAGGGTTCCCGCATCAGAGGCCAACTCGCTATCGAAGGATACGACCGGATTTGTTGAATTTAAAATTGTAATGACTTCCTGTTCTTTCAAATGCAGTTCTTTAGAGATCTCGTAAGCTGAAGGACTTCTTAAAAGTTTCTGACTGAGCAGGTTGTATGTAGAGTGAATTTTTTTCAGAGTCTCTTCTTTCCTATGGGGAATGCGGATTACTCGCCGTTTATTGGAAAGGGCCCGTACGATCGCCTGCTTAATCCACCACGCCGCATAGGTGCTGAATCGTACGTTCTTTCTATAATCGTACTTACCGGCCGCTTTGATAAGGCCGAGATTCCCCTCCTGTATTAAATCCAAAAAATTCATATCTGAGGTTACATACGATTTTGCTATTTTTACAACCAGCCGAAGGTTCGACTCGATGAGTCTTTGGCGCGCTTTTTCATCACCCTTCTGGATTTTTCTGGAAAGCTGAAGTTCCTCTTCAAAAGATAGTAACGGGCTGTTTTTTATCTGTTCAAAATAACTTTGTAATACATCCTCGCTAATTTCTCTTTTGATTTTCTTCATAGAGAACTCCCTGACCAAGTATTA
>JBFMGN010000392.1:0-4240 GCA_040752435.1 Spirochaetota bacterium | reverse complement strand
TGTAGCCAGCACTATCAGGAAGAGAGTTTCCCTCCCCTTGAAGCTTATCTTTGAAAATACGTATGCCGCCATGCTGGCTGACAGGAGGGTTATCGTGGTGGAAAGGACCGAGACAAACGCGCTGTTAAATATTGCCCTGGCAAAGGGAAATATTGTAAATACCTGGGCATAGGACTGAAAGCTGATTTGCTCCGGGATCCACTGGATCGGAATGGTCATCAGCGCGCCGTATTCTTTCAGGGAAGTACTGATCATCCAGAAGAAGGGGATGAGAATAAAAAACGCCAGAATCGATGCCAGGAAGTAGAAAGAGACGCGTTTAACTAAAACTCTACTCATTGTAATGCACCCACCTTCTCTGCAGCTTCACCTGGATTACGGTAAAACCGAAAATGATGACAAACAGGAGCCAGGAATAGGCGGCGGCGTATCCCATCTTGAAATACCTGAAAGCATACTTATATATCCGCTCCACCATTACCTGTGTCGCACCGTGCGGCCCCGCATCACCGTCTTTTGTCATGATCATGATCTGGGGAAAAAGCTGGAAGGAATTGATGATAGAGATGACCACCACAAAGAATATGGCAGGGGAGAGCATGGGCAAAACGATTTTTGTATATCGTTTCCACCAGCCGGCGCCGTCGATCTTAGCCGCCTCGATATATTCAGGCTCAATACCGCGCAGAGCACCCAGGAAAATCAATCCGAAAAACCCCATGTCTTTCCAGATACTTGCAAGGACGATCCCCGGCATCGCCCAGATTTCATCCTGCAGCCAGCCGGGACCCTCTAGACCGATAAATCGCAATAACTCGTTTAACGGGCCGTAGAGGGGGCTTAACACCCACTTCCACACCAGGGCTCCGGCCACCCAGGAGGTTAACACCGGAATATAGTAGAGGACCCGGTACGCTGTAATTCCCTTAAAATCGTTATTAAGCAGATTTGCAGCCAGGAGTGAAAATACCAGAATAAGGGGTATATAAAGCACAATGAAGTAAGAGGTATGGCCTAACACCTTCCAGAACTCCATATTGGTGAGAATCTCCTTATAGTTACCGAACCCCACAATTCGTGGTATCCCGCTAAAGAGGTTCCACTTAACCAGACCGTCCCACTTTGACAGGCTTAAGAAAAAAGAGGCGACCATAGGAATAAAACTGAATAAGAGCAACCCCAGCATGCTTGGAAGGAGAAACAACAGAATCGCCCGCCGCTTCTCATTGCCTGTTGTTATGTGCACAATCTCCCCCGTATTTTTTTAAAGAAGATTATGAGCACCCGCCGTATGACGGCCGCTCATAATCGTACACAATGCAATTATCGATTTCCAAATTACTTAAGACTGATCTTCGCTTCCAGTTCCTTTTGCATATCGGCAAGTGCCTGGGCGGGAGTTTTACTTCCGTCTTTGGCTGCCTGCAGATGCAGATTAATAATATCCGTCATTTCTCCGGCTTGCTCCACCACAGGCGGAGTGACAAGATAATTGAGGGAATCAAACACAGCCTTCCTGTTGGCAGGCGGGGTTTTACTGTTGTAGACTGCCATAACATCCGGATATGTGCTTGGAGGGAGTTCCCAGCCTGCATCCACCCGTATCCGGGCGGCTTCTTTACTTGAAGCCATGAACTTGATCCATTCAAAAGCCGCATCCGACACTTTAGCTTCTTTATTTATTACAAGACCATTGGCAAAAAAGTGGGTTGCCTTCTTAAGCTTGCCGGGTTCGACGGCAATATCCCAGTCAAACTTGCAGTCCCTTGTAAATTCATAAAAGGCCCAGATACCGGTTACGATCATACCCAGTTTGCCGGACTTAAAGAGATCCCAGTCTCCCAAGCCGGCTAACTGTAATTCCGTAGGCATTACGTTGGATTTCAGGACCCTGTCCACCATAAACTGCAGGGTTTCTACGTTTTGCGGTGTATTTACGGTAAACCCGGTTCCCTCCTTGTTCAGCAGGCTGCCGCCGTTTTGCTGCACAACCTTATAGAACTCCCAGAATTGAATAGGATGATTGATGCCAAAAATATTATCCCCCAATTTCCGTATTTTTTCAGCCGCCGTTTGTTCTTCCTTCCAGGTCCAGTTTTCTGCCGGATAGGATACCCCCGCCTTATTAAAAAGATCCTTGTTATAAAACAGGAGAACCGTCGAGTAACTGACAGGCAGTCCATACTGCCTGCCGTCCGCCTGGAATGCTTCCAGGGCTTTTTTGTTTAGTGCCGCTGCATCGAAGTTTGATTTAGAGAACAAGGGACCGAGATCCAGAAGCACATTTTTCTTTGCATAGGTGATAAAATTTTCATAGTTCAGTTCATAACAGTCTGGAGCAGAACCGGATGCGATCCTTGTCTGCATCTGGGTAAAATAGTTGTCCCAACCGACGGTCTCGACATTGATTCGGATGTTGACATTCTGTTTCTCAAACTCTGCCTTCATCTGGTCCAGAAAAGGCGCTTTATCCGCCGAACCACTGAAGTTGGTAAAATTAACCTGCACGGTCTTCCCTCCGCCGGCTGCCGGCGTTTCCTGTTTCCCCCCCGCCGTTACGGCCGAAATAAAAACAAGCATAATTAACACCGCTAATATTAAGCCTATAATTCTTTTCATAGTACTATCTCCTTTACTATCATTAAACTCGTTGTTACTTTACTTTAGGTACTCCTCGGTACCGGCTCTCTTTTCAGCTAAACCATCATCACCTCCTTTTCACCTTGCGTTGTAGTGTTAAATTAACTTCTGCCGAGGGTCGTACAAAGTTATTATTTTTTAACTGAAATATTTCTATCCCCCGCATCGTTATCCGCCTCTTATTAAAACGGGATCTTGAATACCTCCCGTACCACAAGAGTTGCCACACCTCTTACCCACATATCATCCTCATAAAGAAGCTCTACTATCCGGACCTTTTTATGCAGATCATAGACGGAGTTTTCACTTACGGCTGCCCTCATCTCTGGAAAGATAAAATCTCCCGCGGCCGTTCCTTCACCACTTATAATGATCATTTCCGGATCGAAGATGTTAATGAGGTTCGAAATCCCAATACCAAGGTACCGGCCGGCCCTCCGGAATGCTTCCAGGCAGAGTTCATCATTCTGCTTTGCAGCCTCCAGCGCCATCTTCAGGTGGATCTCTTTTTCACCGGACAGCAGGCTGCGCCGGCCTGCATCTATTCCGCTTTTAACATAGGAACATATCGCCGGGTCGGAAACATACGCTTCCAGGCAGCCTCTCTTTCCGCAGGAACATACAGGGGCATCATTTGTTTCGGAAATCTTCATGTGTCCCAGTTCGCCGGCCCCGTGATGGCAGCCCCGGTAAAGCTTTCCGTCAATTATAAAGCCTCCGCCTACCCCGCGGCCGATAGTTACACAGAGAAAACTATCCCTCGTTTTTGCCGCACTGAACCATTTTTCTCCAATTGTAAAGGTATTTACGTCGTTTTCTAGGTAAACCGGAATAGAAAATTCTTTCTCAAGAATATCCCGCAGGGGTACATTCTCCCATCCAAGTATCGTTGAATGGAGAGATGTGCCGGTCTCAAAATCTATCAGGCCGCTCATCCCGATTCCAATGCCCAGCAATTTTCTGCCGTTTTTCCTTCTTTTCTCATAAGTAATCAATTTCCGGATAGCCCCTGTAAGAAATCTTATATATTCAGGTTGATTTTTCCCTTGCGGCACAGGAGTTTCAACGATTTTTACCACTCTGCCCTGTAGATCGACCAGGGCGGCTATTATTTTTTCCTGCATCAGTTTAACACCAATCGCTCTGCCCGCATCGTAGTTAACCTGGAGCAGCACCGGTTTTCTACCCCCCGAGGATTCATCCTTACCGATTTCCACGATGAGACCCGAACGCAGAAGCTGGTCCACCAGCAGAGAACAGGTCGACCTGGAAAGTCCCGTTAATTTTGATATTTGCGCCCGTGAGACCGACTTGTTTTCTCTAATAGTATCCAGGACGATTCCAAGGTTGAGGTTCCTTATTAAATCCCCATCGCCTGTGGTAATCCTCTTCACCGCTCTACCCCCGTTCTTCCTGGCGCAGGAACTATACTGATGCAATCAGGCAGAAGAAAAACAGTGCTATACTTAGTTTATTCTTCGTACAAACTAAGTATAGCACTGTAGAAGCGATACTGTCAATAGGATTTATTATAAGTCAGCAATTCTCAATTTGGCACGCCATGCAATAACAAATAAGGCGGAAATTCACGTACCTCACT
>JBFMGN010000391.1:0-4252 GCA_040752435.1 Spirochaetota bacterium | reverse complement strand
CCCTTCGACCAGCAAATCCCAGGCTTTGATGTAATCGGCCTGGAAGATATAATCATACCCGTCATGACCAAACCAGGGACTCACCTGGTTGCAGCCTGTCTTTGCCGCCAGATCCATCGCCGCTTTGATGCGCGCTTTGGCTTTTTCCCGGATTTCGGGATTACCAGAGGTAAAGGTTCCCCAGCCCCATTCTTCGGAGGCCCAGATCTCCGGAATCAGCATGGCCACTTCCAAACCCCGATCCAGGATACTCTTTACCACTTTTTCCTGATTTCTGTCGTTAAGGTGCCAACCGCCTACGAGTTCAATCCCCTCTAAGCCTTCCACTTTAGCAGCGTCGTTGAGCATCTCTTCGAAACTTCGCTTGGGGGTGTATCCCTTAAGGACATATCGATCGGCGGTAGAGCCAAAGACGACTGCTACCGCTGCAAACTTTACTTTCATGTACCTGTCCTCCTTACAATTTATGGACCCGTACCGCCTCGTTGGACTGTTTCAAACGTTTCAGAGCGGGCTCGCCTTTTTTCATGATGAAGCTAATATAGAGGCTTTCGATAATGCAGAGTTCGGTTATCCGCTTGGAGATTACCTCTCCGGTTTGATGCTGAGAAAAGGCGGCCGTCAGAAGGACGATGTCCGCGTTCTTGGCGATGGGGGAAACAGGGAAATTGGTGATGGCGATGACCGTGGCTTTGGCCTCCCTGGCTTTCTTCACCACATCGAGGACCGTCTTGCTTCTACCTGAGTGGGAAATTGCAATCAAAACATCATTCTCGTTTAAGTGCGCACTCATGATCAACTGCAGGTCGGGATCATCTGAGACCTGACAGTTTTCTCCGACACGGATAAAACGGTGGTAGGCTTCCAGAGCTACGCAGGTGGCATCCCCCACCCCGCAGAGGAGGATCTTTTTAGCCGAGAACAGAGTGTTGACGGCCCGTTCATATTCCTTCTCATCCATGACGTTAAAAGTATCCCGCAGGGCATTGATAGAGGCATCGAAGACCTTCTTGACTATGGTGGCGGATTTGTCGGTCCGGCGGATTCCACCGTAATCGGCGATGCCATCCGTTCCAGTGTCTTCGGCGAAGTCAGCCCTGAGATCCAGATAGCCTTCATAACCCAAACGCTTGGCCAGGCGGACAACCGTAGCTTCACTGCAGCCGGATTTTTGAGCAAAATCCACAATTGTCAGGTTGCCTATCTCCTTCGGATGTTCAAGGATATAGTCCACCGCCTTCCGTTCGGCGCTTTTGATCGTACCATAAACTGACCGTATCTTGATCAAACAGTTATGGGGAATGTACTTGATATTTTTTTCATTCATACTTTGTTAATCTCCTGTTGACTGCGGTAAGTTGGGGATAAATCTGCTTAAAAACGGCGTACAGTTCCCGGTAACGAACTGATTTCCCCTGCCTCGGATAGCAGGTATCACCGTGGGATACCATCCTTTCCACCCCTTCTTCCAGAGTGGGAAAAACCCCGCCGCCATATCCCGCCAGAATGGCTGCACCGAGGGAGGCCGTCTCTTTCACCTTAAGAGTTCGTACAGGCAGTTCCAGGATATCGGCCTTGATTTGCAGCCAAAGGGGTGATTTTGCTCCACCCCCCACGGCCCACAATTCATCAATCCTTACTCCCGCTTTCCGCAAAGTTTCCAGATTGATCCGCAACTCGTAGGTTAAAGACTCTAAAATAGCCAGAACGATCTCCTGCCGGGTAGTCGAAAGGTTCAGGCCGATGATCGCACCTTTCGAGCTCAGATCACACCCGGGGGTACCGCTTCCGTTAAAGTGGGGGAGGATCAACACCGGGGACGGGCCGTCCGGCAGCCCGTTTAAGATTCCGGCGTAAGCATCCGCCCCTTTCGCCTCGGCTTCCCTTATCTCTTCGCAGGCAAGATTGTCCCTGTACCAGCGCAAAAGTAAACCGCCGGTATGGTTCAAGGAAAAGGTAAAGTAGGTATCTTTTTTCACGTTAAGGTAACAGGGGTAGAAGCTATTGAACATAACAGTATTAAGGAGAGGTTTGTCTAAAACCGCTGCCAGTACTTCCGCCGTGCCGGTGGATATCACCCCCCGGCCTTCATTCAAGATTCCCGCTCCAAGCGCGGCGCAGGTTTGATCATGGCCGCCCGTCACAAGCAGAACCTTACCCTTAAGTCCCAGGCTGTCCCTTAAAGTCCGGTGCATCTCCCCGACAACCTCGCCCGAAGGCCGGGCCGGGGACAGCAAAGAGGAATCAACATTTAGCTTTTCGAGAATCTGACTGGACCATCTCTTTCGCTTAAGATCAAAACCCATGGTTCTGGAAGCCATTGTGTAGTCGATAAAAAGAGCATCTCCGAGTCTGGCAAGAAAGAAATCGGCATAGGTGGTGAACTTCCAGGTGCGTCGGTAAATTTCCGGTTTACTCTCCTTCAGCCACATTATTTTACACAGTGAGTTTAGAGGGTGGGCTCTCATACCTGTAAGGCGAAAAAGCTTCCCGGCGCCGATAATCTCCCCGGCGCGTAAGGCCTGTTTTTCAGAACGATAATCCATTCCCAGAATGGCATTATGAATCGCCTTAAATTCCCTGTCTATCGGGATGATCGCATCCCCCTGAACAGAAATGGATAAGGCCCTCGCCTCTTTTATCCCGCTGTCAAAGACGGCTTTTCCCAGGCTCTCACAGGTGATTTGCCAGACAGACTTAAGGTCCTGCTCCGCCATTCCCGGCTCATCTGTTATGAGCCCGTATTCCTTTTTGGCAAAACCGAGGAGTTCTCCCGAAGGACTGAAGACGGAGACTTTACAACCAGTGGTGCCGACATCGAGGCCGATCAAGTTCATGGGAATCACGTTTTAATTTATACTGATAAGTTTATCATAGAGTTTTCGCAAATGAAACAACACGGAGTTGCCGCTCATCGTAACCATATCATAGCTTAAGGCAGTTCCTTTATCCACCGCGTGCTTTAAAACAGAGCCTTGGGCCAGGCCAAGGGGCAGCAAGTTCTGTTCCCGGGCGGAAGCGGCTGTATCGATGCTGCCCCGGCAGCAGTATTCCCCGATCCCATCCAGGACTTCATTGGCGGGCAGTTCTTTTTTCGTTATCGCGATACACTCGGAACTCATCCTGTACAGAGAATGCCCGGAGGATTCGCCGTAAAATACGGCCCTGGCTATGGTAAGGGGAACCTCGAGGCTGCAGAGATGGAAGGGCCGAAACAAAAGATAATTGGGGCCGTGACCCATATCGCGCTGGATAAGTCCCTCCCTGATCTTCTTGTTATCCGTCGTAATAACGACGAATACCCCCGGATGTACATCCCCAATTGCAAAATCGACCACTCCCTCCCGTGTCAGAATCCCCCCCTGATCCCTTCTACAGAATACTTTGGACAGATCCTTCACCAACACCCGCGGTCCATGCATGCCGCGGACATCCGGCACCAGGCCGGTGGCGTTGGAGACGGCAGTCATCTCTACCATCGTTTTGGTTCCATCGACGAACTCCACCAGCATACGGCAATTCATCTTCCTTTCTTTCGCCTTCTCAAGCCACTGGTCGGGTGTGGCATAGATATCGAGGGGATTGTTCTTGCCCTTCCCGGCCGCCACAATTCTGAAGCCTAAAGATTTGGCGAACCGGCAGAGTTCAATAATCGCAGCCGGCTCGTCGCCCGAGGCCAGGGAATAGACGACTCCCGCATTTTCCGCCAACTGTCTAAGGAGCGGCCCAACCGTCACATCACACTCAACATTCATCATGATGATATGCTTTTTGTGCCGGATACATTCCAGGGCAACGGCGGCGCCCATCTCGGGCGAGCCGGTGGCCTCAATCACGGCTTCTATAGAGGGCAGTGAGACGGCCAGGGCATAATTGGTGGTAGCGATAAGCTTCCCGTCCTTAAGCGCCTTCTCCGCCTCTTTCAGATCAGCGGCATTAACGATCTCCGCCTTCTTTTTAGAGGCCTGGTAGCCTTCCATCGCCTTCTCCACGGTCAGGTCAACCACGACGGAAATTCTCATTCCGACCATTTCCCCTACCTGGGCGATAATCTCCGTTCCCATTTGACCTGCACCTATCAATGCGACCTGAATAGGTTTACCGGAGAGTTCGCGGTCTTCCAGCTTTCGATCGATTTCATTCATATGGAGATATCCCTTTCTTTAAAGCCACGGGTCAACCAGGACCTTCATTACCTCGCCCCGCTCGGAGGCAAGGAGGGTGGCCGTAATCTCTTCCAGCGAGACGATAC
>JBFMGN010000390.1:0-4255 GCA_040752435.1 Spirochaetota bacterium | reverse complement strand
CCTCTGTGTTCTCTGTGCGCCGCTCCTCCTCTGTGCCCTCTGTGTTCTCTGTGTGAAACTTCTCGATCGACTATGGTTCAAGAGGAATTTCACTTTAGAGTACACGGAGATTAAGGAGCACAATGAGAGTACAGGCAATCTGCAGAGCTGCTCCTGCCTGAATTAAAATGCTGAAAGTAATAATATTTAACTTTTTCCATACTTTCTTAAGCTTCCAAATAATCCTCTCTGTGACCTCTGTGTTCTCTGTGCGAAATTTCTCAATAGACTATGCTCTCGTCCCCGTCGGGGGCTACCCGTCTTTACAGCCCAAGGTTATCAGCCGCGGAATCACACGGAATGATACGGAAGGCTGCAACCATTAATACTTTTTCCGCGTATTTCCGCGGGTTCCGTGGCCAACCAGAAACCGGCTCCTATTGTCGTCCCCGTAGGGGGCATTACAAGCAAAGCTTAGGCAGCTTAAAATACTCCCGGTAGGCGTTCACCATTGCAAGATAATTTTTTAAAGGGACGCTGGATGTAATTGCATTGCTGGCGGTAAAGATATGCCCGCCGTTTCCCATGCCTGCATCGAGAATCTCGAAAGTTATCCGGCGGATTTCTTCAGGCGAAGAAAAACTTAAAATCTTTCCGCAGTCCATATTTCCGAATAAAAGGATTGTATCGCCATAAGCCTTTTTCAGCTTCTTCAAGTCCATGCCCGCACTCATATCTATTTCCAGGTAAGCATCCACCTCACAGCCTAATAAAAAGTCATCTATCACCGGCCAGAGGTTGCCGTCGGTAGCATTCACAGAATAAAGACCCGCCTCCTTAAGTTTCCGCGCGCATTTCCTCACCTCCGGTACTATGAATGTCCTGTAAGATTCGGGAGAAATTAATAGACGGTTGCCGGCAAAATCCCCGCCGATACCGACCTGGTCGATTCTTATTTTTATGTAGTCGCCGATAACTTTCATCGCCCGTTCAGTGGCAAGGGCAAAATGTTCCCGCGCGACAACGGGCTCCAGAATCATAGCCTGCATAAGGTCTGCATCGGTCCATATACCATGGAAATAAGCAGGCGCCAGGATTGGTAGATCCAGATCCCGCTTCTTCATTTCTTCTCTTAAGGCATAGTATACCAGGTAACAGTTTTCAGGCAAATCGCCCAGCATCGATTCGGCAACTTTTTTATTGCGTTCAGCCAGGCGCGCGGCTGGATCACCGGCGGCCTTAAGTTCAAAATGATTACCCAGTTCTTCAAGGGGATCGTAGAAATAGACTTCCCCCGGCACAGGGTTCGGTCCGATACAGAGCATATCATGCCCAAGGAGAACCGCCAGATCAATCTTATCCCTGGCGTATTGCCGCAGGGCATTTTCAAAACCGACACCCGCGGCATATTGAAGCCAGGCCTCGGTTCCACCCAGGTATTCGATAAACGGCCGCCCTAAAAGCTCTTCTGCAACCGGTGCAAGCAGGACATACTCGAATACCGGCGTACGATCCGGTTGAATGTGCTTGAAGGCCGCCTCAATTCTCTCCCGCGAAGTCACCTCTCCATCTCCCCCGGCACTTACTCTAATAAATATTATAGTTATGAAGTTCTTTCAAAATATAAGCCCCCTTCGAGGGCGAGAAGCTAGGGCAAGCATATGGGGTAGCCACGGAATGTAAGAAATTTTGTATTGTAAATATTTAAAATATTTCCGCGTAATTCCGTGTACTTCCGTGGCTAATAAATTCTGGTTTTTGAAATTGCCTCTAATAACATTCCGTTTTTTTAAACGCCGGCTATCATTGAGAAAAATAATCGATTAGGATAACACTGCTTAAACCCGTAAACCTGACATCCTTATATTCTTCAGAAAATACTATGGTGAGTGAGTTGGCAATATGGCGCAGGCTCTGGTGTTTGACAACCCGCTCGATACTTTCGAACAGAAACTTATTGCCGTCGATAACGGGGCCGCGTAAGATAATAAGTTCGGGATTAAAGATATTGGCGATGTCGCTTAATTTGCTGCCGAGATGTTTTCCAACCTGATCGAAAATATTGCGGGCGAACCTGTCGCCGTTATTGGCGGCTTTGGTAACATCTTCGATTGTGAGTTTAGCCGGATCGTTCTCACAGTATTTCAGTATCTCGCTGTTCACCCCTTGTGCCAAACCTTCCCTGCATACGGAAATAATGTACTGCCGCGAACAGAGGGTTTCAAGGCAGCCCGTATGACCGCAGAAACAGAGCTGGCGGTTATCCGCCACATGGGTATGCCCGAACTCACCGGCATAATAGCTTTTCCCCATGTAAATATCCCCGTTGACGATAATCCCCATTCCAACCCCTTCATCCATCATGACACAGAGAAAGTGTTCCACTCCAACCCCCATGCCGTAATATTTTTCCCCTAAAGCGCAGGCATTGGCATCGTTCACCAGAAAACAGGGGAGGCCGTATCTTTCTTCAACCAGCGCCTTCAGGGGTACATCGTACCAGTTCCTGGCATACAGGTATTCATGGGAAATTCCCTGCCTGGGATCAATGTAACCGCCGAGTCCGAGACCTATACCGAAAATTTTTTTTCTCTGTGCTTTTGCATTTTCAAGCAGATTATCGATAATCTCGAATAATAAAGACAACAGTTCATCTTTGGGGATCCCCTGGTAGCTTAAGACTTTATGTTCGCCAACCACATCTCCCACCATATTAATCAGAACGCCCGCCACATAGGACACATTGAATACAACGGCCAGATTGAGCCCAACTTCGGGATTAAGCTCAAGATAGATGGAACGTCTTCCACCGGTGGATATCTCTCTGTCAGTCTCCCGAATTAATCCCATCTCCATAAGTATTTTGATGTACTTGACGATGGAAGAGGGACTCAATTTTAGTATTTCCGCCAGACGGCTTCTTGTGATCCGTTTATAATTCAGAATCGATTTCAGGATTACATTCATCCTGCCTTTCTGGATCGTGGAATATTTGGCGAACATACTGTCCCTCTTAATCCGACTATTCCGACTGTGCTTCAGCCTTTAAGAGCACCGGCGGAAATACCGCGGATAAAGTCTTTCTGCATAAGCCACATTATCAGTAAAACAGGGAAAATGACCACGCAGCCCATGGCCGCCATAGGTCCCCATACCAGGGCTTTGTCCGTTATAAAACCGGCAATCAGTACGGTAAGGGGCTTTGCCCGCCTTATGGTGAGTATGACAGCGTAAAGGAATTCATTCCAGGTTGCAACGAATGTCAACATTCCAACGGCAATCATTCCCGACTTCACCATAGGCGATGTAATATAAAAATACCGCTGCAGCAGATTGCATCCGTCGAGCATACTCTGTTCCTCTATCTCAAAAGGGGCTTCCTGGTAAAATCCTATCATCAGGAGTATAGCAAGCGGCAGGTTGAAGCTGGCATTCATAAGGACCAGCGCCATGATGTTGTCCATCAACCGGAGCATCCGGATTATGTAAAAAACCGGAACTGCCACAACTATCGCAGGATACATCTTCTGTATCAGGAACCAGCCCGCCAGGATGGATTTGATTTTCCTGGGGAGCAGGCCGTTTATCAGTGAATAAGAGGCCAGGCTTCCGAAAAACACGGTGAAACCTGTCGTAATAGAAGCAATCAGAATAGAATTGATTAATCCCTTTATTAATTCATGCTTCGTGGCGATGTCGACGAAATTCTGTAAAGTTGCCCGTGTTGGAAAAACAATCGGCGGATTGGAAAAATAATCCTGTTCAAGTTTGAAGGCGTTAGTGATAAGCCAGTAGAAAGGAAACAGGATGATGATGAAAAGGATAACCAGAACTATGATGCGTGTGGGCAGACCAAGGAAATTACTTAAATAACTCTCCTGTTCCCGCTTCGATTTTCCAAACATTTCAACCCAGCCTCCCCAACTGATAGGTTCTCAATCTCATAAATGCCCAGGCGACCAGCGACATGGCAATGATGAATAAAATCGCCGTCGCAGAAGAATAACCGACATTGAGAAATTTTATGCCCTGGCGATAGATATAGGTCGGCAGCATTTCCGTGGCATTCCCCGGTCCGCCCTGGGTCATCACAAAGATCGTATCAAATACTTTGAAGGCATCAATGAACCGGATCATGGCGACAATTATTATGACCGGGGAGATAATGGGCAATATTACTTTAAGGAAAACCTTCCAGGGAGACGCTCCATCCACCCGGGCGGCATCCAGAAAACTATCCGGAATTGATTTAATGGAAGAAAGAATGAGGATTGCA
>JBFMGN010000039.1:0-11909 GCA_040752435.1 Spirochaetota bacterium | reverse complement strand
TGGAGTCAACGTTTCTACAGCTTTTTATAAAAAAACTGGGGGGTTCAAGTTTTATAGTCGGCTTAATTCCCAGTTTCTTTTTTGTTGGTATCGCAGTTTCAGCCGTTCTGGCGGGCTATCTAACCTCTCATATGCGGTATAAGAAAAAGGCTGTAATTGTAACCCACGCCCTGGGTTCAATTCCCTTTATTATATTCGGCGGTATACTATTTTTAAGGGGCTCTGAAAATTTGATACTTGTTACTTTTTTTTCCCTCTATGCCGTTTTTTCAATATCCATTGGTTTGCTTGCCCCGATATGGCAGAATTACCTGGTTAAAATATTCTCGGAGAATAAGGTTTTCCCAGCCCTCGCGGTAATGATGGTAACCCAAAGTCTGGCCAAAATCTTAAGCAGTTTTTTCCTGGCCCGAATAATATATAGCTATGCCTTTTCTTTAATATCCTCGGCCGTTGTTTTTCTCTTGGTTGGACTGTTTTTCCTGATAGGGGCATTCATGTTTTTACCGACCCGGGAAGAACCTGAAAATGAAGCGGATTTAAAAAAAGCTTCAAGTGTTGTCCAACATTTTACAGGTTCAATTTCGAGGATTGTTAAAAACAGGAATTTTCTTTACTTCATCATTAGTGATTTTGAGACAGTCGCCGTTGTAGCGGTTATCTCTTTTTATGCCAATTATGCCACGGCTTTCTGCAATATAAAGCCTTCAATAGCCGGCGGATATTTCACAGCTTTTATTTATGCCGGCGGGATAGTTATAAATATCGCCCTTGGATGGTTCGGCCTGTTAAAAATGAAACAGAAGTTTATACTATCAAAGCTGGTTAGTATTGCCGCCGTTCTACTGCTTATTCTTTTTTCTTCAACCGTTGTTTTTCTCCTGGCAAGTTTCCTGCTCGGTGTATCGCGCTCTATAAGGACGCTCACCTTTTCCCCCGCGGTGAAACGGTTATCGGGTAAAGCGGATGCGACCGATTATTTCGCAGCTTCAATGTTATTGGGACTTCCTATAAGTTCGACCTTAACCCTTTTCTGCGGGAAATTCCTGGATGTATTCCGTGGATTGGAAGCGGCTTCTTTTAAGATAATGTTCGGGGGCTTGGGATGTATTATTGCCGGCAGTCTCTATTTTATAATGAGAACAGATTTTTCTGTTAAGATTTCTGAATGAAACAGTTAACTAGAAAATCAACGATCTCTATCGCTTTTGGAGGACAACCAGGCAGGGTTTTTTTAAACGCGGCTGTGCATTTCCCTATTCCGATCCCATCTTCAGGGAGAGTGCTGCTGTTACAGGACTGCCATCCCTGGCCGACGTAAATTTTTGCATTCTGCATTTTAAGGTTTTTCGTTGTATACAACCGTTCCATGGCATGAACAAGGCCGCCGTAGCAGGCTGAACATGCGTTTTTGGCTTCAATAAAACGCGAGAGCCGGGTAATCTTTTCGGAAAGGCCTTTTATTGTAATGCCCTTTTTCAATTCAGCGCGGTACTCTGTTATTATTGCAGCTTTTGTATGGGAGGACCCAATCCCTTCTCTCTCGGATAGTAGAATATATTCAATCTCGGAAGGAGCATAACCCATCAATTCGGCTGCAAATGAATCGATCAGCACGGGATCTTTTCCCAATATAAGCCTGTCCATTTCAACCGGTGTACCGCCTTCTTCAAAACATAGGTCACCCATCAGACCATCGACAATGATCAGGTGGGATTTTATGACTTTATTCAGTTTAGCAAGGGGTTTATGTATTCCAAGGGTGTGATACCGTCTTTTTTCCGAGTCCGGTATTAATCCTTTTATATTTTTCAAAACGCATGTTAGGCGGGTCTGGCAATGACCTTTCAGTACCGGGAGATTTATCAGAAAATCCGTATGAAGGGGTGTTCTGCAAATTTCAAGGGTCTCTCCGTCGATTGATACTTTAAAGTTTATCTATCAGCATTGAGCACTTGCCGGAAGGAATAGGGAGAGTTTTTTTCTTTTCTCCTAAAAGGTTGATTGTAAAATAGTAAAGTTTTTCAGATTCCAACCGTATTTCCCAGCCCCGGCCGCTTTTATTGCTCATGATAGTAATCATATTGCGTTTTAAAGAGAGGTTTTCAATGCCCATTATCTCCAGGGTGGGCACAATCCAATCTACAGTTTTTCTGGGAAGGCTTATATAAAGACCGATTACGTTTTCTATCATCAAGGTTATGGATGCCAGCGCGGCATAGGGCAGGAATAAAGGGCGAGGAAAGTTCTCTTTTCCCGGCCATTCAGCCGGCCCATCATTTCTGGGGGCGTAGGCTTCGTACAGGTTGCCTTTCTTTTTCCCTTCCGGATGCAGGGTATCAAGCATATAGTAGAGGTGACGGATGGAATATTCTCTGGCAATATCGTACCTGCCGTACTTTTCCAGGCCTTTTATTACCATAAACGTAAAACAGGGATAAACCGAACCTCGGCCGCCTTTTCCCTGCAGGTCAAACATCGGTTCGGAAGCTGCCAGAGTTGGAAAAGGGTTTTCCAGGCCGAAACTATTGGGATCTTTCAGATGTTCTATCAGCCGGTTGGCCTTGTTTTCATTCGGGATTTCCGCCAGCAGGGACCAGAAAGCTGCTATTGTTTTTACAGATATTTGGACTCCTTTTTTATCCAAATCGTAGTAAAATCCGTCATCTTCATTCCACATCAGTGAGTTTATTCTTGTTTTTATAGAAAAATATGCACGTTTGTACTTAAAACTGATTTCTTTGTCGTTGAGGATATCGCCCAGGGCAGATAAATAGAGGGCATTCAAGGCCTGCTGGCAGTTAAAATCTATCTGGTAGTGTGATTTCTTACGGGGTGAATTGGGCAGCATACATGCAACAAGAGGAACGGAGTAAAGGCCGTTTTCCGCTTTAAAAGTTTTTTCTATCCATGCAAAATAATTTTCCAGAACAGGCATTATTTCCTTAATTCGCTTTTTCTGTCCGACCTTGTGATAAATATTGTATTCTGCCCAGGAAAACAGGGGAGGATGGATACCTTCGGGATTTTCATCAATCAACACCGGTTTCCCTGCGGCTTCGCTGTATTCGCCGCGTATAGCCCCGTTTTTCTCCTGTTTTTCGTAAAAGTTCTCCAGCATAGGTGCAACGGGGTAATTTTTATTGCTGTAAACAAGGAAAAATGTTGAAAGGCAGGTTTCGAATTGATGAATGTTTACATTTTCCGGGTAATTGAAATATCTGTTTCTTAAACCGTTTTTTGTCGTTCCTTTTTTCCAGAAGTCCTGAATCCAGGCCCATGTTCTTTCATAGATATCTACAAAGTCCTGGTCATAAAAGTGTATGGTGGGAAAATCTTTCGTCACAACAACTCCTTTATATATAAGTAAAGGTGAATACCTGTATTGTGCTTTCAGGCATTTATTATGTTGGAATTTAGTTATTTAATTTATAAATATGACATGTTTAAGTTCAATTAAATAAAAAGAATATACAAAAAAGATAGAGAAGTCAAATTTAGGAAACTTCTATTTATAGGTTGGTTTCCATTCAAGGCGCCAACAGCTTGCAGCGGCAGATAGATTATTGCATTCCAGATCGTTTATCCATATATTTTATATTTATGCAGACTTGTTTAGGTTTCAGGGCAGTCCGTAATAATATCCAGGAGTTGAAAGGATGATCATCATTCCTGCTATAGATTTACTTGAAGGCGAATGTGTGCGGTTGCATCAAGGGCGATATTCTCAGGCCACCGTTTATTACAAAGACCCGGTGGAGGTGGCACGGCTGTTCGAATCTGCCGGCGCGAAACGAATACATATTGTAGATCTTAATGCCGCACGGGGAAAAGGTAGAAGCAACCGCCGGACAATAAAAAAAATCCGTCAGGCGGTCGCCTGTATGCTGGAGGTGGGAGGCGGTATACGGACGGATAAGGATGTCCTGGAACTTATAGAGATAGGGATAGACCGTCTTGTATTAGGAACGGTCTTTGCAAACGAAACGGGAACTGTTGCCCAATGGATTAACCGTTACGGAAAACTCTTTATGGCCGGGATCGACGCTTTTAATGGTGATGTGCGTATTTCAGGCTGGGAAGAAGGGACGGGAATTACCGATACATCCCTCGCGGTCAAGGCCAAAGAGATTGGTATTGCAAGTATTATTTATACAAATATCTCGAAAGACGGAACGCTTGAGGGACCGGATATTAAAAACACCCGCAGAATGGCAAGGCTGTCCGGTCTTCCGCTAATACTGTCCGGCGGCATCGGTTCCGAAAAAGATATTATGGCTGTAATCAGAACAGGAGATCCCTCGATTGTGGGGATAATTACAGGGAAAGCTCTCTATGAAGGAAAATTCCTGCTCGAGGATATAATCAAAAAATACCAAAATGACAAAAAGGCAGGTATGGAATGGTAAAGCGACCAGCAGCAGATACAATCACTCTATTCGTAAAACTCCGGTTTCCACAAAAATCGTTTCAGGTCTATCGTGTTCCGACCGGTTAATTTAATTCCTTCTTTTTTAAGCAGTTCTCTCTGAAGCTCAAATCCGTAACCCGGCTTAAGAGAAATCTTTCCCCGGCTGTTTATTACCCTGTGCCAGGGAAGTTTCTCTTTGGCCGAGGAAGAGTGAAGAATCCAGGCTACCTGGCGAGCGCCCAGGGGGTTACCGGCGAAAGAGGCTATTTGTCCATACGTTGCAACACGTCCTTTCGGAATGCTCTGAATTAAACTCTTCACTCTCCTGGTGAAAGGCAGCGTAGACTCTGTATCCATCCCGGCTATCAAACCCTTTCAGCGACCAGGTCTCCAACCTCGCTGGTGGAATATCCCATTTTGCCTGCCGCCAGGCTCTTAATTTTTGTCCGGGTAACTTCTTTAACAGCGTTCTCAATTGCGAGAGAGGCTTTATTTTCACCGAGGGTTTCAAGCAGCATGGCACCGGCACATATGGCTGCCAGGGGATTGATAACATTTTTTCCTGTGTATTTGGGGGCCGACCCTCCGATAGGTTCGAACATACTTACCCCAAAAGGATTTATATTACCCCCGGCTGCGATGCCCATTCCCCCCTGGGTAATTGCTCCCAGGTCCGTTATTATGTCTCCGAACATGTTCCCCGTGACAATAACATCGAACCATTCGGGGTTTTTTATCATCCACATACAGGTTGCATCAACATGATAATACTCTCTCGTAATATCGGGATAATCGGCCTTACCGACCTGGTGAAATACCCGTTCCCAGAGGTCATAAACATAAGTTAACACATTGGTTTTTCCTACTAAAGCAAGTGTGTTTTTATCTCCCTTACCCCGGGCTTTTTTTCCGAATTTTCTCGCATATTCAAATGCATACCGCAGGCATCGTTCAACCTGGAAACGGTTATATACCATACTCTGAATTGCCACTTCCTGCTGGGTGCCTTTCATGGATATTCCGCCCACTCCCGTATATATATCCCCGGTATTCTCTCGAACAACGACATAATCAATGTCGTCCGGGCCTTTGTCTTTTATCGGCGCTTCCACCCCCGGATAAAGCCTGACAGGCCGAAGGTTGATATACTGGTCAAGCTCGAATCTTAATTTAAGAAGAATTCCCTTTTCAAGTATTCCGGGTTTTACATCCGGATGCCCGATGGCTCCAAGAAGAATGGCGTCGAACTTCTTAAAGTCCTCCACTGCGGTTTCAGGAAGAACTTCCCCGGTCTTGAGGTAACGTTCTCCGCCGAAATCGAATTCCGTCATAGCGAGCTTGAAATCGAATCTAGCTGAGGCGGCATTAAGGACTTTTTTTCCCTCACGCACAACCTCCGGTCCTGTACCGTCTCCGGGAATTACGGCGATTTTATACGTTTTACCCACGTTGCACTCCAGAAATGAATCAAATTCGTTATCAAACGGTGATTATTAATAGGTGATTTTCTGTTTCAGGTCAATAAGCTATTCTACTTGCAAAAAGGGAAGCCTTGCACTATAAAGAAGAAACCATGAATGAAGATCGAAAGTCTTCGGAGACCGAGAGTTTCCTGAAAAGTCTCGGATTCCCCGAAGTGAGAGTGCATCACCCCTTCAACCACTTTGATTTCAAGCGTCCTTCACGGCGGATTCTTGTTATTGGTCCCATGGGTTCCGGTAAAACCGAATATTCGGCGCGTGTCTGGCGGGATTCCCTCGTGGCCTTAAGAAAGTCTGAAACGGCGGCGGCCTTTACCCGCAGCTTCCGATCCGATCGGAGAAACGTCTTTTTCATCCGTTCTTTTCTGGATAAAAAACGGTTCCCTGATTATCCTGATGATGCCCTGGCTTACAGGGGCGGTTTTGAACGCTGCGGAGACCACATTGCTCAAGTGAAGGACTCCTTCGAATTTGAAAAAATTTTGAAAGAAAATCCGGAAATTGGAACCTGGATTATTGATGAAGCTTCCTTTTTCGATGAGCGTCTGGCGTACATTGTTAAGAGCGAATCGGAAAAACGAGGGTTAATATTTATCTTTCCAACCCTTGTTCTAAATTTCAGAAAAGATATCTTTAATCCGACGGCGCGGCTGCTCTTGGAAATTGCCACGGATGTTTTTCCCCTGACCGCTTACTGCGAACATAAGGACTGCCTTATGGACGGTTTTTATACTTACAGGTATTACACGGTTGACGACAGTGAATGTCCGGCCCTCTACTTCGATCCTCTTATTGTGATCGGCGGCGACAGGGAAACAGATGATCCTAAGGAACCGAATTACTGTACCAGATGCGATACGCATCACTACCTGCCAGGCAAAGAATACACATTTCTCTTTCTGAAGCCCTTAGGAGAGATGGCATCCGGCGGGAACATCCAGCCCCTTGAAAAGGAATTGTACCTTATTAAAAAGCATTTACAAAAATCCTCACTCTATGAATATTTGAAAAAGAGGTTTCTGGAAGGTGAGAACGGTGACCCCATCAACATGAATGCGTTGCAGGTGCCCTGTATTGCGGAAAAAGCCTTACTGTACCTTTACTGTGAACAGAATCTTTTAAGCGAGAATCAAATAAAAAAGATCGTGGACTCTCTGAACCTTGATAAAGAATATCTCGCGAAAAGCCTGGCCGACAACAGGCGGCCCCTGGTTTTCTGAAAAGGAGGTCTATATGCGAATGTCCGACATTATCTATAAAAAGCGGGCAGGCAAGGCGTTAAACCGGGAAGAGATTGATTTTTTCATTAAAGGGTACGTATCCGAAGATATACCCGACTACCAGATATCCGCCTTGCTTATGGCAATCTGCTTAAACGGTATGAATGAAGAGGAAATCAGCGACTTGACTATGTCTATGGTTTACTCCGGCGAGGTGATCGACCTTTCCGCGATACCGGGTATTAAAGTAGATAAACACAGCACTGGCGGTGTGGCGGATACCACAACCCTCATAGCCGCACCCCTGGTGGCGGCGTGCGGCGGTAAGGTGGCTAAAATGTCGGGACGAGGTCTGGGCCACACCGGCGGGACCCTGGATAAACTTGAATCAATCCCGGGGTTTTGCGTAAACCAGACAATGGAAGCATTTATCAAGATTGTGTTGCAATGCGGAATGTCAATAATCGGCCAGACAACAAATCTGGTGCCGGCAGATAAAAAATTATACGCTTTGCGGGATGTAACTGCAACAATCGACAGTCTTGCCCTTATTGCAAGCAGTGTAATGAGTAAAAAGATAGCTTCGGGAAGTGATGCCATCGTGCTGGATGTAAAAACGGGAAGCGGGGCCTTCATGCAAGAGCCCGGCTCTGCCGGTAGACTCGCAGAAACGATGGTTAAAATCGGGACCGTCAATGGAAGAGAAACTATTGCCCTTGTAACCGATATGAGTCAGCCCTTAGGAGAAGCGGTGGGAAATGCCCTGGAGGTAAAAGAGGCGATTGAGATACTTCAGGGAAAGAGAAATGGGGATCTCAAAGAAGTTTCATTGACCCTGGCCGTTTATATGCTCGTAAGTTCAAAATGTGCAAAAACCGTTAAGGAAGCCCGTCGAAAACTGGAAGAGGCTTTAACCTCCGGTAAAGCCCTGGAAAAGCTGGCGTGTATGATTTCGTTACAGGGCGGAAACCCGGATGTAATCCATGACACAACCCTCCTGCCCCGGGTATCCCGGGAAATCTCCGTCAAGGCGGAGAGAGCCGGATATATATCCAAGATAGCCGCCGCGGAGGTAGGTATTGCGGCAATGCTTCTGGGTGCCGGAAGAACCAAAAAAACCGACAGTATCGACAACGCCGTGGGAATCTGGACCGGGAAACGCCTCGGGGATAGGGTGGCCAAGGGGGAGGAACTTGGCGTTTTTCATGTAAATGATGAAAGAAACCTTGAGGAGGCGATAAAAACCTTTAAAGATGCGATTACAATAGCCGATGCTGAACCGGAAAAACCGCCTTTAATCTATAGAACTATTAGAAATGATTGTAAAACTTATAATTCTCCGCAAGTCCTGTGAGCGTGTAGAAGCCCGCACTAAAGTAGTCTAAACGGGAGAGAATGCCGAAGATATTATAGTTTTATCTCAGCAGAAAGGATAAAAGAAGCCGGGCGCGGTAGGGAGCATCTCACCGCGTTCTGATAATTTTTAAGGCTTGATTTATCCAACCATGTTTGGTAAAATAAAAAATAGTGTTGAATTTTTTTCAGTAAAGGGTGAATATATTGAGCATTTTGATAAAAAAAATAGGCGGCAAAAAGTATGCCTATCTTGCATACCGCCTCGGCAAAAAAGTAGTCCACAAATACCTGGGTCCTGCCTCCAATAAGGAAGTAATATCAAAGATTGAGGAGCTACGGTCAGAAAAGAAGGTTCCCAAAAAATATTATCCCCTATTTTGGGATACATCGCCGGCAGAGATCAATGTTAACAAAAACGCAAGATATGTTATTGAACGGGTTCTGGAAATCGGCGATTTAAACGCCCTGCAATGGCTCCAGAGAATTTACCCAACAAGAATGATAATGGAGGTATGCGAGGGAAGCAGGAAGGTATCAGCTAAATCAAAAAACTTCTGGGAGATATGGTTCGGTGTCCAAAATGTACATTAAGTGCCTGCCAAAGCATGGGCAAAAGGTTTTAAATAGCCTGAAGCGCATTATACATAATAACCATTTTGTCCTTGCCGGAGGAACTGCATTGGCTTTGCAATTAGCACACAGGATATCTGGTGACTTAGATTTTTTTACCCAAAACGAATTTTATAGCAATCAGCCAGAGAGGGGCAAAAAGGGATTTTATTGACCTTTATTTTATCCTCCAGGATACCCCCTTTTGGAAAATAGCCAAAAACATGATTGAGAGATACGGCGCTAACAGAATCAATCCTGTTCTTATCGGCAAATCACTGGTCTATTTTAGCGACGCAGAAAATGAGCCAGAGCCGCTACACTGTAAAGAAAAAATACCTAACTGGGATGCCATGAAAAAGTTCTTCATTAAAAATGTCCAGCAAATGGTAATAGACCTTCAAAAGGCAAAGGAGGAGGACAGACTTTAATCTATAGAACTATTACCTGAAGCCGGAGCGGACATTTTATCAAGCTCTTCCGGTGTGGGTTTATGAACTTCAACAATTCTAACATCGAAAGCCAAATCTTTACCGGCCAGGGGATGATTGAAATCAACTGTTACGGTCGCTTCGTTTACCTTTTTTATCCGCAGCATTACCAATCCCTGGGTGGTATTGGCGGAATAATCCATGCCTTCCTTTAACTCGACCCCTTCGGGAAACTGGTTTTTGGGAACCTCCAGAACGGCTTCTTCGAGGTAGGGGCCGTAGGCATCTTCAGCTTTAATATCAATTTTTTTCTTTTCCCCCACCTTCATGCCGATAATGCTCTCCTCGAGTTTGGGAATAATCATGCTCTGTCCTGTAAGAAACTTAAGCACACCGCTGGTTTCAGAAGAATCGAAAACTGTGCCATCGGGTAAAGAACCCTTGTATTCGAGTGTTACTACCATATTATCGGCTACAACATTCGAAGGTCGCCTGTTTATCGAACAAGCGGGTAGAAACAGAATGGCAATCGAAATAAAAAAGAGACAGAGAGGAAACAAGCTTTTTCTCATAATCCTTGTTTATACAGCATCCTTCACTATTCTGCAAGTACAGGATGGCGACGAGACTCAATTGGTTCGACGTAACCAGTCTCAATCTGAAATCCTACTTTCTTATATGCCCGAATAGCTCGATCATTACGAGCAGAGGGATCAACCCGAAATGTAGTAATCCCGTATTTTACATGCAGATAATTGATGAGGCAATTCAGGGCATCCGAGCCATATCCGTGACCACAGTACTTTTCCTCTTTCATCCAAATATCGAGATCGACTGAACGCAGTTGTCGATCGAGATTGTCATACCCAATCGTTCCAATTTCGCATTCGCCCAGGAGTATTATGAAGTTTCTTCCTTGCTCGTCTCCGCATTCATCAAAGAACGCTTCAGTGTAATCTTTCTTAAAATCATCCCAGGACAAATGAACATAACGTCAGGAGCTAAGCCGCCGGCTTCAGGTCCTGCCTGCCTTGTGTGCCTCAAAGGATCTTCCAATAGTGCAGTGACCCGCCTGCGGTCTCGCCGTACACTGCTTGCACGAAGCCGGAGCGTTCATAGATGCGCCTGGCTCGCGTGTTGTGCCTTCAAGGGTTCCACCTCAGGTCGAAATTATCGGACAATGCGTCGTGTATGTCTACCTGAACGACTTTCCCGCTCTCAGTTAGATGCTGTCTATTCTCTTTTTTATTAAACCAGGTCTTCTCTTGCCATGAATTACAGCAAGGATGATTATCTTCTCTTTCTCAACAAGATAAATGATTTTGTACGGGAACCTTTTGACAAGATGTTTTCTCGTTCCTTTGTATTCTATTGGATGAATTTCAGGATTTCTATTGATGAGGTTGATTCCCGCATCAACCTGCAAAAGGAAGTCATACCCTAACCCTATTCTTTTATCTTCATACCAGGAAAAGGCTTCTTTTAAGTCATCTTCAACTTCAGGCCTGACAATGACCTTATATTTCATTGCCTGCTCGATATCCTTTTATAAACATCCTCCCATGGAGAGCCTAAATCAGGGTTTCTATGATAAGCCTCCAATCGTTCATCAATTATCCTTTTTTCATCTTCTGTTAATTCAATGGCCTCAGCTTCTGAGGCTATCGTATCCCAAATATCTTCTACCAGTTGAATTCTCTCAGGTATTGACAATGCAATAGTATCTGTTGCAGTTATTTTCTTCATGGCACACACCTCTATACTTTTTAATTTTACCAGCTAACTTAGGAGCTAAGCCGCCGGCTTCAGCTCCTGGTTATCCGGTACAAACCTTATGTTAAATGGAGACTTCTATAAGGTCAACAGCTTACAAGAAGCCAGAGCGTTCATAGATGCGCCTGGCTGGCGTGTTGTTCGCCTGCACTTCCAGCCTGACCTTGCAGCACCCAATGTCGCGCGCTTTCCGTTCAACGGCGGCAAGCGGCTTCTGGCCGATGCCATGTCCCCGATGTTCGGGCAGTACCGCAAAATCCTCAATGTTGATCACAGGCAGGGCGAAGAAAGTTGAAAAGCCGCGGAAGGTGGCTATTCCCACCGCCTTGTTATTCACATTCGCAAGAAAGATCAGGGTAGTCGGGTGGTTCCTTAAGCCGGGAATTAGCCGTTGGAGCACTTCCGATGGAAGCGGTCCTCCATTACCCATAGGGTCCAGGGCGTATGCTGCTGTGAGGGAGAGAATATCACTTTGGTGTTCAGGGAGAGACAGGTCGGCTTCTACTACGTCAACGTGTGCCTTCATTGGAATAGTGGTCCCCTCGGAATAGTACAGAAGTGTTCTCAGCCCAACGGCTGCGAGCTCAGCGGCCCGGCACGTCACGCTTTAAGTATCTTCACGCATCAA
>JBFMGN010000389.1:0-4259 GCA_040752435.1 Spirochaetota bacterium | reverse complement strand
GCAGAAAACCGGCACCCTGAGTAGTCCAGAAGTTAATCATTTCCAGGGTTAACAGGACCGCGGAAAACGCAGCTATTAAACCATTTAGCGTAAAAAGTTTTATTTTTGTCGTCTCAACATTAATTCCCATTACCCGGGCGACATCGGTGTTATCGCCGATAAACATGATCGCTTCCCCAAAGCGGTGACGGTTAAGGATAAACCACATCAAAGCCGTCAGCCCTAAAGACCAAAGTGCCTGGGCCGGAAGAATCCCGAATATTCTTCCTACAAACAGTTTATGGATGAAATGTTCCTCAATCTCCTTTATGTTCCATGAAAGCCCGCCGCAAAGCAACACAGTCAACCCATTCCAAAAAAATTGGGCTGCCAGGGTTGCCATGATCGAGGGAACCCCGATTTTTGCTATCAAAATTCCATTTATGTAACCTACAAGTAATCCTGACATGAGAGCCAGGATAAGAGCGAGCCATGGAGTTCCGAAAGTCTTGAAAATATAGGAAAAGATGAAACCCGAAAACGCTACTACCGCTGAAAAACTTAAGTCAATCTCACCTGCAGTAATTACAAGAGTCAGACCTAAAGCAAGGACAAGTTGAGGGGGAACCGTTTGGAAAAAGGACATGTAAATCCTATACCCAAGGAAAACCCGGGGAGCTCCCAGCATAAAGAGACCTATGAGAACGGCATATACCGCTGCAATCGGTAAACCTTCAATTTTCGAAAGAAACTTTATTACGGCATTCTGTTTTTTCATTCTGTTTCTTTCTCCTTGTCTTTATCCTTTAACCCGTGGGCATACTCAAGGAGGAAATCGTCCAACCCCTTTAACGTAATTTCTTCTTTCTTTATACTCGCTACAATTTCACCCCTGTCCATGATGACGAATCTGTCGGATATCTCAAACACATCCTGAATATCATGTGAAATATAGATACAGGCTTTACCACCCTCTTTTATCTTGTGAACGAAGTTTAAAACTTTACGTACCTCTTTCAAAGAAAGGGCGACGGTCGGTTCATCAAGAATAATCAGGTCCGCATCGAAGTGCATCGCCCTGCCGATGGCCACACCTTGACGTTCACCACCGGAAAGTTTGTTCGCCCTGGAGTCCACTGTTATACCGACGCCCCTGAAACCAATCAAGTTAAGCATTATATCGCCGGCTATTCGCTTTTCGTCTTTTACCTTTATAAAGCCGAGACTGTTGGTAATCTGCCTGCCGACAAAAAAATTTCTCCATAGTACCTGTTTTTCACCGAGGGATTTGTCCTGGTAGACCGTCTCAATACCCCATCCATGTGCTTTTTTAACGTTATAGTCATTTATTGTGATTTTTTGCCCGCGAATAAAAAGTTCCCCGCTGGTCGGAGGGAAAACACCCGTCATTATCTTTATCATGGTAGATTTACCGGCACCGTTATCACCGATTAACCCGACTATTTCATTCCCTGCAACATTAAAATTTATCCCTTTAAGGGCTTGCACCTGTCCAAAATATTTCTCGACCTGCCGCATTTCGATTACATTTTCAAACTGAGTCTTATCGGACACTGCGATCCCTCCTCTTTAATTCCCGAAAAAAGATAAGCTGTACTCCCATTAGTTAATGCAAAAACCATACCAATACAGATTATTATGTCGCAAAAGATTATTTACTTATTGAGAAAAGAATTAATTATACCGAAAGAATATTGCAGCGAAAGGGAAAACGAAAAAGAATGTGCATCACCGGCAACATCCCCAATTGGAATTGTGCAACAGCATGCACATTATTACACAACATAACTGTTCTTTTGACGCAGTTTATCCAGTAATACGGCGAGAATAAGAATCATTCCCCGCACCAGGTACTGATAGAAAGTGGGTATGTTCAGAAGGTTCATCACATTCTGTACCGTGCCCATTATAAGGACACCTACAATCATACCCGACACGGTTGCAACCCCGCCCGATAATGATACCCCTCCCAAAACACATGCAGAAATAACATCAAGAGAAAATCCTACCGATGTATTCGGCTGTCCACTGGTCATACGGGATGCCAGGATAACTCCGGCCAAGCCGGCTGCAAGCCCCTGAATCATAAAAATCATAATTTTAATTTTTTCCACAGAGATACCGGCGAGCCTGGAGGCTTCCATGTTACCTCCGATGGCGAGGGTATTCCTTCCGAAAGAAGTTCTGTTCAGGAGGAAACCGAAAATAATAAACATTATTATGGTAAACCAGATCGGATTCGGAATACCCAGCACCCTGCCCGTACCCAGAACAAAGAAAATAGGTTTATACACACCCACTGCTGATCCCTGAGAAACAATAAATCCCAAGCCTCTTACGATTTGCATGGTCGCCAGCGTGGTAATTAACGCATTCATTTGAAACTTCGCTATCAGGAAACCATTGATGTAGCCGACAATACCCCCGGCCAGAATCCCGGAAAGAATCCCGGCCGTCACACTGCCGGTAGAATTGATGATAACGGTGGTAAAAACACCTGAAAAAGCAATAACCGATTCCACGGAAAGATCAAAATCACCCGCCGCCAGACAAAACAGCATAGTACAGGCAACCATCCCCGCCATGGAAATTGAAAGTGCCAGGCCTATTATGTTGATGACTGAAAAGAAATGCGGTACAAAAATTGAAAATATCGTAAACAAGAAAATGAAAATGATAAGAAAACTGGATTTTTCTGCTGCCCGGCTGATTAACTGAGACGGAAAATCTTCCTTTCTTTTTTGCAGCCCCTGGCTGATTCTCCTATTTGACGACATCTTTTCATTCTCCTTCACCGTTCGATCAACTCTTCAAGCCCGAGATCACGCAACACCTTTTTATAATTTTCCCTTGTTACAATCCTGCCGGGTGTGCGAATGTCTTTCGGAGGCTCTACCCCGTCCTTTATCCACTTGTAAAGCATCTCAGTCGTTTTATACCCATGCTGATAAGGATCGATGACGCAGGTAGCATAAAAACCTGTTACCTGTTCCTTGTTGAATTCTTTCAAACCGCTGCTTGCTCCGATTCCGATACCTATCGACGATGAAGCGTCAAAACCCCGGTTCTCCATCGCCCGAATCGCCCCAAGCACCCCCTCATCATTTATGGAAAAAACAAGCCATTTCCTAACCTCCGGGTGCTGGGTCAAAGCGATGTTGGCGGCATCAAAAGCACCGGGAAGATCGCTGGTTTTTTCCGGGACACGATAGATTTTATCAGCGGGGAATCCCAAGTTTATCAGTATTTCCGTGGCGCTGTCGGTACGTTCCTTAACCGTATTAAGCTCATCGAAGGTTATTGCCAAGGCCGCAGTATCTTCAATTTTCCACCCCCGTTTTTTAAACTCATCAAAGAGAGCCCGACCGATGGCTGTACCTATATTCTTTGACGATATTCCCATGTAGGGGACATTCATAAAACTCCCATCGTGATCGACGAACTGGTCGTCCACGGTCACCACTCTCATTTTGTAGAATTCCGCCTTTGAGCTAATCGCCGGTCCGAGCCTGACATCCGGAGTACAAATAACAAATCCGCGTGCTCCCTGGGCCGCCAGATTATCGATCGCCGAAAGCACTTTGTCGCCATCGGGCACACCGATTTTTATAAGATTAATATTATATTTATCCGCACATTTCTGAGCATACTTCCATTCATTCTGGAACCAGAGCTCTTCAGGCCGTTTTACAAGGAAACCTATAGATATTTTATTCCGGTTACTCTCGGTTTTGCCGGCTGAATAGAGGAATAATCCGTCAAAAACCAGCAATAGCGATAAGGCAGCATAAAAATTCCTTCTAATCATCCTGCTATTTAATGCAATAAATATGCCAAAATCAATATCAGGTATGCTGTGACATCAATCAATTACCTAAATAAAGCACTATTTTTGTATTATCCCCAATGATACGCGCTAAAGCTTATCCCTTCTTTAATAAAAGCAAACTTGATCTTTCGGAAAACTCAATTTAATATGACTCTATGGCGTTCAGAATTCTCATTATTGACGATGAGCTCGAAATGTGCATTTCACTGTCAAAAATCCTGGTAACATACGGTTATGAAGCTTTATATACAACGGAATCCCAGCAAGTTCAGGAGATCTTAAAAAGCAAGGTTATCGATCTGATAATCATGGATATACGTATACCGGGTATTGACGGTATCCAACTTTTAAAAAAAGTCAAAAGCGAAAATTGGTCCATTCCGATTATTATGATTTCTGGCTACGGGTCTGTGGATAATATCGTACGTTC
>JBFMGN010000388.1:0-4262 GCA_040752435.1 Spirochaetota bacterium | reverse complement strand
AAATTCGATGCAGATGTTCTCCAACGGCTAATGCAATCTCCCCGCCTATTCCACTATCAATTTCATCAAAGATAAGGGACTGGATATGATCACTTTCCGCCAAAACCGATTTTATGGCGAGCATAAACCGTGATAATTCACCGCCGGACGCGATATTTTTAAGAGGTTTCTGAGGTTCACCCTGATTGGGAGAAATTGTAAATTCGATCGAATCAATTCCATATGGGCCGCATACCGGTTTTCCGAGAGCGGAAACCCTGTTTTTTATCTCTATCGTAAACCTGGCTTTGGGCATTCCCAGGGCATGGAGTTTTTCCTGTACTTTTTCCTCCAGTAGTGCTGCAGTGGTTGTACGCTTTTGTGACAATCCCTGGGCATGAGAGAGCAAAAGTTTTTCCAGTTCATCGATATCATTTTTAAGACTTTCCTTGTCTTCCTCCCAACTGCTCATATTTACAAGCTGTTCCGTACTTTCCTTTAAATAACTGAGCACATCTGTAATTGTATCGCCATACTTCTTTTCAAGATTATGAATGGCAGCCAGCCGTCTTTCGCACGCATCCAGTTTGTCGGCGCTGAACTCGATACTTGACTGATACTGTCGAATCGTTTCGGTTACATCTTCAACCTCAAAAAAAGCATCATCCAGGCGTTTGGAAAGGGAGGCAAGATCCGGGTTTATTGAAACGATGCCGTCCATGGCGGTTCTGGCTTTTCTTAAATTGGAAAGGCACCCTCCGCGGCTTTCGGCTGTCTGATCGTAGACAGTCTTAAGCAGGCTGAACAACTTTTCATACTGCACAAGGATACGCCTTTCATGTTCCAGTTCCTCTTCCTCTCCGACCTTAAGATTTGCATTCTCAATTTCACGAACAGCGAAAGTCAGTATATCCATTTCTCGTAATCGCTCTCTTTCACTGGAAACCAGCTTTTCAAAACGCTTTTTTTTAGCAGCCAAATCTTGAAAAAGCCCGGCTAGTTGTAACGCCTGATCTTCGAGATTGCCGTACCTGTCAAGAAGTTTTCGGTGGTTATCGATACTCAAAAGCGATTGGTGCTCATGCTGCCCGTGCATATCAAAGAGGAGGGATGTAAAATCTGCCAGATCGTTGCGTGTAACAGGATACGATTGGATAAAAATGGAGCCTTTCCCCGAACTTTTAAGTATACGCCGAATGATGACATTCCCATCTTCAGGCTCAATTCCATGTTCATGCAGCCAGGTTAACGCCTCATTGTTATTCTCAACTGTCACTATTCCCGATACTACAGTTTCGTCACAACCGGTGCGGATCGTAGAGGTATCACCTTTAGTACCCAGCAGCAGGCCGAGAGCACCAACCAGAATGGATTTACCTGTACCTGTCTCGCCTGTCAGGATATTTAAGCCGCAGGTGAATGCGACTGATACTTTATCTATCAATGCGTAGCCGGATATGTTTAACTGTTCAAGCATCAGTACCCCCCGACCAGTTAAGCTTTTTTTTTAACACCTCAAAGAAATTTCTTTTATCAGACCGGATTATCAAAGCCTTCTGCTCCGCTTTGCGGAATTTTACCGTATCGCCGGGTTTAAGAGGAAATACGTTCTGGCCGTCTATGGTAAGAATCACGCCGGTTCTCTGCTGCTCTTTGACAAAGACTGTTATTATTTCCTGTCCCTGAACGACAACCGGTCTGTTTGATAGTGTAAACGGGCAAATAGGGTTTAAAATCATAGCCTCCATTTCCGGGTCGAGAATCGGACCTCCCGCGGCCGCACTGTAAGCGGTTGAACCGGTAGGAGTCGATACAATTATGCCGTCAGCCCTGTATTCTCCAAGATCCGTACTGGATAGGGAAACCTTAAGGGAAATTATCTTCGAAATACCGGCTGCGCAGATAACTGCGTCATTCAAGCCGGAGAAACCTTCGATTCTACGCCCATTCCTTTCAACATTAACTACAAGCATTATGCGTTCACTGATTCCGAGAACCCCGTTTTTATATTTATCAAAAGCTGTTTGCCATTCATCTTTGGCCACTTCCGTAATAAATCCGAAGTTGCCCAGGTTAATTGCCATTATGGGGATATTCTTAGGCGCGAGAATTCGGGAACTAAACAGGACAGTGCCGTCTCCTCCGAGGGCGAAAGCCAGGTCGACATCATCGATCTCCAGTATTCCGGGCTTATCCTTTATTCTGAAAACAGCTACCTTAATACCGGCCTTTCCCAGATAACCTTCGATGGCGGATACCATTTCTTCAGCATCAGGTTTCTGGATATTAACAATGACTAAAACTTTTCGAATGTGCCTGTTCATGAGTATTATTACACGTAAACTATATACACAGCAATTCTCTCTTGTAAAGCTTATATACCGGCTTTTATCAGGGGAGGGTCGAGAGAACCTTTGAAATTTCTTCAGTGTTTGCCTTTCCGAGGGATGGGTAGAGGGGAAACAAGACGCACCGGAGCATGAGCGAACGTGCGACGGGACAGGGGAAATCCGGCAGTTCACGGACTGCAAGGGCTGATTTATTAAAAGCCGGAATCACCTGGATCTTCTTTTTCATCGCATACTGGACTACATCTTTCATACCCTTGTTTAACAGAACCGGAAAGGCGAAAAATATGTTTTCTCCATCCCCTTTTTGAACTAAAGTTTTATGCTTCGACTTCATTACAGCTCTGGAAAATACCTGGGCGATATCCTTTCTTCGCTCTATAAACTGTTCCAGAGAGCCGATTTGAATAAGTCCCAGAGATGAGTTCAGGTCCGGCAGAAATATTTCTTCCGGCTGGGTATCTACAACCTTGTTGAGGTGGGAGAGATCCCTGCGGCTGTTTGCCAGTACCACAGCTCCGCCGCCCGATGTAATAATTTTCTCCGGTTCCAGGGAGATAAGCGCATACCGGCCGTAACTTCCCGCATGTTTTATTCCGGTGTTGGCGCCCAGAGCCTCTGAAATATCTTCAACTATCGGTTTTCCAAACTGGATAAGTTTTTCCATGTCGGGGGCAAAACCAATGGGGGCATGAATCAACAACGCGTCGGGATTCAACTGTATAAGTTTTTCCACTGCACTTACGGAGATACACGCGGAATCCGAATCAACATCCGCGTAGAGAGGGGTAAATCCCATTTCATCAAACACATTGAGATATATGGCAGGGGAAAGGGGGGATATTACAATTTTCGCCCCCGGTTGAAGCCCCAAAGCGTTCAGGGCAAACCGCAAAGCATCTGAGAACCGTCTAACCGCCACACCGCCCGCAACATTAAGATACCTGGTTATTGTTTGCACGAGCCTCTGGGAAAGAAGGTTTGGCCCGATATTGTCGGTTATCAGGCATGTAAGGACTGCATCCATATCCCTCCGTCGGATTGAGGGTTTGAATATTGGTATTGGCATTCTTTTCTATCTTGCAATCTTTAATTCGTTATTTTCCCAAGCTGTTGGAGTTCCCTTGGATTAAAAAGTCTGTGTATATCCAGGATTATTAAATAGCCTTCATTTTCGTGGGTAACGCCGCGGATATATTCGGCGCCGATGCCTGAAATCATCTGCGGCGGCGGTTGAATCTTGCTTTTCTCAATTGTTAATACCCTTGCAACTTTATCTATTATTACACCGATTTGCATATTGTTGATATTAATTATTACCAGACCGCTTAACAGTTTATCCTCTTCGCTTAATACGGCATGTTTCAGGTGAAATCGTTTATGAAGATTAATAACCGGAATAATATTTCCGCGAAGATTGAAAATTCCCTCTACATAATTCGGTGCATTGGGTATCGGACGAATTTCATTTTCACGTACAATCCCCTCAACTTCCATTATATTTATTCCGTAATGCTCTTCTCCAATTTGAAATGTAACGAGCTGTAATTGGGTATCTTTCTCGGCCATCTTACCTCCTACAGTTATAGGATAATTAAAAGAAGGCGGTTTGGGAAGGGATAAATGATAAGTCGTATAGCTCCAAGGCATCCTCTGTAGACCCTTATTCACTTGACCATATTATCTTTTACCCCTTCCCTCTGCCTGTCAAAGAACCAGGCGTTATACCTTGTGGGCCTGACTAGAATTGAACTAGTGACCTCACGCTTATCAGGCGTGCGCTCTAACCAACTGAGCTACAGGCCCCTACACTTTTATAACGACCGAGGTAGTATATATACTTAAACACACAAAAAATGTCAATCGCACCATCCAACTTTAATGAAATTTCTTCAAAGCCGTCTCTTTCTGGTCTATCTGTGCTTTCACATCATT
>JBFMGN010000387.1:0-4270 GCA_040752435.1 Spirochaetota bacterium | reverse complement strand
TAAACCAGCTCTTAAAGGGCTTTGAGGCTGCCCACAATGACCTCCATAAGAGCGCAATTAAGATCAATTCGATCTCCGGCGCAGCGGCGAAACTCAATCTTTATTCAAGTGAAGTAATACCGCTTAAGAGAAACATCGAAGCGAATTTCAAGGCCATTCAGGACTATATCGGTCCGAAATTGAATGCCTTATACGGGGAAGAACAAAAGGATAAGGATGCCCTTGATAGTGCTTCGGCAAAAGCTGAGGCTGTTCTTGAAAGGCTTGAAACGCTGGCCGATATAGAAGTGAACCAGGCGGTGGAACGGGCTGATAAATTACAACTTAGCTCAATCATTATTTTAACCGTTGTTTCGGTAGTCTGTGTTCTCCTGGCAATAATCCTGGGAATAGCACTCAGTAAAAGCATTACAAAGCCCATTGCAAAAATTGTCGAGCTTTTCAAGAAAATCGCCGGGGGGGATTTGACCCAAAAGCCCGATATCTATCGCAAGGATGAGATCGGAGTTTTATCGGATGCAATGCGGGGGATGATAGATCAGCTTTCTAATATCACCCATCAGATACGCGTTGCGGCGGATAGTATTGCAACCGGAAGCAGGGAGATGAGCACCGCGGCCCAGCATGTATCTACGGGAACTGACCAGATAAAGGGTGCCACCAAACAGGTATCCGATGGAAGCGAAGGGATCAGTGCTGCGTCTCAGCAGCTTTCAGAAGGATCCACTGAACAGGCGGCCTCGGTGGAGGAGGTTTCCGCTTCCATGGAACAGATGGGCACCAATATAAAGCAGAATGCGGATAATGCCTTTCAAACGGAAAAGATAGCGGTGAATGCGGCCAAGGGCATCGAGGAAGGCGGCAAGGCGGTCATGCAGACAGTCGCGGCCATGAAGGATATCGTTTCAAAAATCATCATAATTGAAGAGATTGCCCGGGAGACCAATCTGCTGGCTTTGAATGCCTCGATCGAGGCGGCGCGTGCCGGTGAGCACGGCAGAGGCTTCGCCGTTGTGGCCTCGTCCGTCGGAAAACTGGCTGAAAGGAGTAAAGGAGCCGCCGGAGAGATCAGGGAGCTTTCGGCCAAGAGCGTCGGTATTGCAGAAAACGCGAGCGCGTTATTGGAAAAAATCATTCCCGATATCAAGAAGACCGCCGAGCTGGTACAGGAAATCAGTGCGGCGAGCAATGAGCAGAATACGGGCGCAGAACAGGTAAATAAAGCCATCCTTCAACTGGACCAGGTTATTCAGCAGAACGCCGCTTCTTCCGAGGAGCTGGCTTCCACGGCGGAAGAATTGGCCACCCAGACTGAGGAACTGGCTTCCACGGCTGAGCAGCAGTCTATCCAGGCCGGGAAAATGGCGGAAATTGCTGAAACGCAGGCAAAACTGGCGCAGCATCTCCACGGTACCATTAAGTTCTTCAAGGTCGGCAAGGACACCGGCGAAACCGAAACAGCGGAGGATGAGCTTTTAATTGCCACTCAAGTAAACATCAGGCCCCAAATTGAGAAGAGGTCACAAGCCGAGCCTGTAGAAGGAAAGACTACCCCGAGGCGTAAAACACTACCGGAAAGGCGGACGGCCTCAGAACCGGCGGGCGGCGATGAAACCAGGATTACTCTTCCTCCCGGTGAAGAAAAAAAACGAGCTATGAGTTTAGATTCGGATTTTGAAGAGTTTTAATCATATGTCTTTAAGAATATCCGTCTCAACCATATTTATTCCAAGTTTGCGAGCAAGTTCGATTGTTAACTGCCTGCTTATTCCGTTCAGAATGTTTTTTGTAGTGGTTCTCGACAGGGTATTATCCATTCAGACAGATCATGGCGCATATTATCCTGAAAAAAATAGTGTTCCGAAAAAATCGGGTCTGTGAAAATTCAATTCCCCGCCTATGGGTGACCAACTGGCCCAGTGGGGATGTGAAGTCTCGTCCCCGCATTTAAAAAAGTTGCCTCTTAATTTCCGGCCGTCCAACTCTTCAATCCCTCCGACAAAGTATTCGAAAAGCGCGAAGGGTATAGAATACTCAAGGTACCATTCCACAGGAGCGGTTATCTCAGGCTGGACAACCGGGGGAAGGGAAGGGAAAATTTTCACGGTGTCCGCTATATCTTTAGCGACGGGGGTGTATTTTTTAAATCCGTCGGGGGTGCGTATATGATCCTCAATGTAATAAAGCAGCATTGTCCCTCCGCAGTTTATTTCGAAATTAAAATATCCTTTTTCAGGTTTTGGTTGAATGAAAAACTCCACGCAACTGTCTCGGCATACTGGATCCTGGTAGTGGGTGTGAATGGATTTGACATACCGATCTATAACCCTGAACAATACAAAGATAGCTTTTTTATCGTAGAGCACTTTTACAAAGGTAGCCGGCCGGTGACTCGTGCTTTCAGGATGAAAGTAAGAAACAGCGGCGATATCCGCCGATAACCAGGGAATGCCCACCCAGTCGCCGTTACCTGTCGGAACTATGTCAGTTTTTTTAATAGTATACTGCATGCATTTTAATCAGTCGATATTAAATTCTCTTTTTGCCCTTTTTACAAGATCATCAAGGGCTTTTATTTTTTCATCCGGCCACTCCGGTGGCTGCCATTTCATTAGATTTTCCTTCCATCGAAGCTCGCACTTTGATAAAATTCCTTTTTCCGTTCCGTCCCATTGTTTATTATCAAAAGGGCTTTCTGAAAGAAAGAGTTCCGACATCCACAGTTCTCTGAAATGTTTCGCTGTATGGTCGCTGGTGAGAAAGGTTCCGCCGTTTTGCGTTATCTCGACAATCTCTTGCCAGTTGATGGATTCGTCATTGATCGGTATCTCTGCCGTCGACAAGAGACTTAAGCCGTTCTAGGCGGGGAGGTAGATCGTGCCGGTACCCCGTAAGCACCCTTTTTTTATGCAAATTTCGGTCAGCTCGTTGTTTTCAACGGCTATTCCGGTATTGGAAAGCAGGGTAAAAACTTTATTTTCCAGTTTTTCTATATCCATAGGTTTTAGCATTGAAGTTTCTCCTTCATTAAAGGAAACAAACTTATATTAAAATGTAAACAATTAGAAATTGATTCATAAATTTAAGTCGTAATGATAATAGAATGATCTAAAGATAGGATACTATACAGTTTGTTTTAATTATAAATAACAAAGCGATATTAATAGTGATAAAATTTTGACTTGGGCTTTTCAATCTTTGTGCTCTGTTATATTGTTGTCATACGCTATCCTGGTGGGAGGAAGAGTTGCATGGTGAAAATAGATTACCAAAAGCTGATTTTGAACTACTTGTTTAAGAATCGATCTGCGACAAGGACGGAAATGGCGGATCAGTTGAAAATACGAAAAAATACCGTGGGAATAATATGTAATAGTCTGATTAAGGCTGGAAAAATTCTCGAACTCAAGCCCTATAAGCGGAGAAACACAAAACTGGCTGTAAACTCAAGGGTCTTTATTTCTGTAGGTATAGAACACAGGGTTGATGTGCTCAAAATGATTCTCCTGGATGCCAATCTGAAAAGGATGCATGCACGATCGGTTCCCCTGGAGGGGATAGCCGGCGAGGAACGGGTAAAAGGTATCATCGAATATATCAGGGAGATGTTACAGGAGCATAAGACCAGCGCGGAAAATATTATCGGACTTGGCTTTAGTGATTTCATTCCCCATGATATCGGCACGGGTCTTAAAACCAAATCAATCTGGATGCCCGGCTGGGGGGATATAAATATAAAGGGTATGATTGAAAAGGAACTTGGGCTTGAAACAACCATAATGAGATGCACCGATGCTTTCAGTTTGGCTGAACATGCTTTCGGCGCATCCAGAGGTGTCTCAACCTTTATTGCAGTTCAACTGGATAGGGGTATCGGGTTATCGGTTTTCAAAAATGGAACATATCTCAAAGGCAGCACCGATATTTTCGGAGAGATGGGGCACACGGTCTACCGGGAAGATGGCGAAATCTGCAAATGCGGTAACAGGGGTTGCCTGGAGACCTTCGCCGGAACCGAGGCGATCATCAATAAGATAAAAGAGAATAAAGAGCGGGGGGTATTCTTCATCACGGAAAACGATCAAAATAGTATTACTCTTGGGACAATCATAGACAACGCGTGGGAGGGGAATAAACTGGCTCTGCTTGTGATACACGAAGCCACAAAAGCAATCGGTGACACCATCGCCAATGTAGTCAATGTTCTCGGCATAACCAGAATTGTGCTTTATGGAGAACTGTCAAAGGCAAGGGAGCTCTTAACCGGGCA
>JBFMGN010000386.1:0-4283 GCA_040752435.1 Spirochaetota bacterium | reverse complement strand
ACCCTGGTCGATAATTCCGGCAGTTACGAGCAGTTGGTTGATTATGCCGTCCTCCGGGGAAAGCATTTTGTACCATATTCCGGAAACTATCACCCACGAGATGAAATTGGGCAAATATGACACTGTCTGAACAAATTTCTTAAATTTCACCGTCCGCATCTCATTCAGGAGCAAAGCGAAGATTATGGGCAGAGGAAACTCGAAAACAAGCTTTAAAGCGCTGATAACAAGGGTATTTTTCAGCGCCCTGAGAAAAACCGGCGCCTTTAAAATGCGTTGGAAGTTTTCAAAACCAACCCATTGACTTTGAAAAAAACCTGCCACCGGATCATAATGCTGGAAGACCATCAACAATCCGAACATCGGTGCATAACAGAAAATCAGGAAGGCTGCGACTCCGGGAAGCAAAAACAGGTACAAAACCCGGTACTCCCGGATTTTATTAAGCGTATGTCCTGATAAATGGAAAAATACCTTTATAGAGGGCCTTGTTTTCTCACCAGTATAAGGCATTTTTCTACCTCTTCCCATTTTCTTAAGCGTTACAACCGCTTTTCGATATTCCAGTCAACCCGCCGAATAAGATACCTTAAGTCTGACATTTTCCCGGACTGACTTAAGGATTATGAGCTCACCTGAAATATCCAGAGTACATCCTTTACTGCCTGTAACTTCCGCAGCCCTGATTTTTAAATCATCAGGATGGGGAACCCTCAGCACAATTTCACCGGGCGTATTTCTCAAAGGCGGGTTCAAACCAATAATTATCGTATTGTTGACGATATCCGAGTGCAGGCTGAAAGATACCGGGCCGAAGAAAGTGGCGGCATTCTGGACTACAATCCTCTTTCCCGGCTTAAGCCAGGCCTTTGGCAGGCCGCTGCCTATCAGAAGCCTTTCTCCGTCTTCCCTGACCAGGAAATTCCTCAAAGCTGCCAGAAAGGCCGACTCATCCGGTGTCTTATAGAAAGGCCCCCACCCATGCCCCAGTTCTATGACGGGATGTTCCACAAAATGCTTCAAGTCAGGATAAAGGCTTAAACCGAGGTTGTTGTAAAGCGCCCTGATTGCATGCTTTACTTCTCCCCTTCTTAAATAAGCCATATTGTTATTAAGCAGGTTGGGCTGTATGGTAACGCCGCCCTGGCTGAACCACCGCCTGTCAACATCGACGGCCCGGCCGAATTCATGGGACATATATATATTATCTTCAAGGTCCTTCAATATCCACGTAACTTCCCTGTCGCCGGGCTCAAAAATATCCCCATCCAGCAGATGCAGCCCACAATAGGCCGCTTCCGTAATCCAGCCCCAGTCCCTCCCTCTAAGACCGGCCCGTGGAGGAATATGGGGGATCCATGTTCCATCACGCAGTCTTACGACGGGACATTCTTCCATTGCCCGTAAGGCTGCCTTGCGGATGTCCTGCCTGTACTCCGCCGCTTCACAGGCCAATCTTTCGGCTTCGGGATGATTGATATCCTTAAGGACACCGGCCACTTCCTTCAAACCCTTGTGGGCATGGGCGTTGACGGCAAACCAGAAGCGCCAGTCTCCGTTATCCTCAAGCCTTCCGGGGGGCAGCAACCCGTAACAGGCAGCCCTTCCGCCGCTTACTTCAAACACGCAGTTATTCCGCCTCTCCCTGATAATAAACTCACAAGCTTTTACAAGGTTTTCCGAAATTCCCTTCAACCAGTCTGCGTCCCCGGTAAAACGGTAATGGTCCGCCAGGCACCTCATTATAAATCCGTGATCCAGGTTATAACCGAAATTAGAAATGGCATCCACTCCGGGAGCCGGGTCGACCGCCAGAAACAGTCCTTCAAAAGAAGAGAAAAGCCCGCCCATTTTGGTCCTGCCCTGGGTTCTGAGAAAAACATCAAGATACATTTCCGCCCTTTTATGATGTCCCAGCATATCGAGCAGTCTTATCTGAAAACACGCCTCATTGCCGCATGCCCCGTAAATGGCGGTCGCCGCCGGCAGAACATAGAGCCCTGAACCCGCATCCCTGTCGGCCGTCTGTGCAATATGGACAGGCACAGTTTTGAACAAATCGTTTAGAATTAAATCAGGCGTCTGTACAGATGCACCCGAATTGATATAATCCTCCCAGTATGCTGAAGTCTCCTTAAGCTGTCTGTCAAACGTTTCCGGGCATGACAGCCGTCTGATCATGTCGATGCCGGGAATATCGCGGTAAGTATCAAACGGGAGGGCTGCATAAACTGTATGTTCTTCAAGTCCATCCAGTTCAAGACTGTATAAAAAAGCCGTCGGTATTGTATGGGCAGGGTCAGCCAGGGGGAGCGTCATGCAGCCGCCCCGCCCGTTTTCGTTAAAATAAAATCTCAAACGCAATTCATCGTATGGCTTTACTTTCCACTGCCGTTTAACCTGGAGACCGGGAATTACCTTTCCGGCGGCAAACACATTTCCGTCACGGGTTATAAGTCTTTCAGCCGGACTGACTCCAATCCACAGGTCGGCCTTCTTTCTTCCGATGGTAGTATTCCTGATTTTTATCCTGACCAAAACGGCAATTTCCTCATCGCCTTTTATAAGGGAATAACTTGTAAATGCTCCCTCTAAGAAGCAGGCAAAGGCCGTTTGGGTGAATTCGATTTCCCTGTCTGTCCACTGCGAAATGACAATCGGAAGATGCTCCTCCAGCAGGGATTGGCGGGTAACATCCCTGTCTTCCCTGAAGTCGGCGGGGTCGCCCGTACCGAACCGGTACCGTATCTCCTTTCCCGGCCATAAAACATTCATCAGATCTTTGCCGGAAGCCCGTATTTTCTCTTTATCGCTGAAAATTTCACCGTTATACCTGATATAAAACTCCTTCCTGGTACCGTCGCATGTCAGCGGTACATACCTGCCTTTTCCGTCCCAGGTATCGTTGGCTTTTATTTTATCAAGCGGCGGCATTTCCCGGCTGACCCTTTCATATGACTGTTCATCTTCCGCCTCAACCAGATCGTAGATGCAGGTTAAGCCCGTGTTTATCCTCCCGGTAATCGATGCATACCCTTCCGTATCAGCCGCTTGGGTTATGACGATCCCATAATCCTTTATCCATACCGGACCGTAAGGGATGTCGCAGGCAAGGAAGGAAACCGTGTAAGCCTGCGTCGCCAGGGTAAGGACCGTTCTCTCCCCGGAATTCTTTCCGGCTGAGGTGTACAGATAATCAAAAGTCAGATTGTCTCCTGTGGGTTTGGTAAAATCAATGCTTTTTTGAGTAAATTCCGCAGCCGGGCACTCGATAGGCCTTAAAAAACCATTATAGGCAGAGAGTTGCCCCGTTATCGATAGAGCGGGGTTCTCAAAAAATATATGACACCGGCTTCTCTGAAAGGTAGAACCGGAATTTATTTCAATACCGGTCAAAGCAGGTTCATTCCCGCCTTCAAAGATAATCTTAAGCTTCAGAGTCCGTCGGTATGCGACATTATATCCGACTGTATCCTCTATTTTCGATTTTTCAGGCATTTCGACCCAGTCAAGAGGAGCAAATGTAATGTGGAAACTTAATGAATCCGCGTTTATATTAATTATCGCCGTCCGCCAATTTCCCTGCCAGGGATCCTCCTTTTCAAGCCAGCCTCGCCCGGCGCCGGGCCTGTTTTCAGGCAGCTCCACCGGCCAGTGCCTGTTCCAGTATTGTATTTTAATGTCATTTTTGCATGGCAATGCAGTTTCATCTTTAAATTTTAAGATGATTTCCTTTACCTCGCGCGGTTCTTCCCATTCAAAGCCGATCTGCCACTTCCCTGTGTTCTGAAGGTACACAGGCTGCCACACAGCAACTCCGTTCTCTATAACCGGCTCAATATCAGCCGCAGTAAGCAGGTCAACCGGTTCACCGACCCAGATTCTGCATTTTGCAAAGTCCACCAGATTGACCCTTTTCCCTTCCACGGCAACTCCTGGATGCATTTTCACACCTTCCCAATCTCAATACCGAAACATTTTTCTAAAAAAATTTTTTCCTTCCATATATAAATCCACTTTTCAGTTTAAGAAGATTATTGTTTTTTAACCAAACCAATTTCAAAAACCAGAATTTATTAGCCACGGAAGCACACGGAATTACGCGGAAATATTTTAAATATTCACAATACAAAGAAATATCAAATTTCTTACATTCCGTCCCCGTAGGGGACTACCCGCCTTTGCCGCCCTAAGAAATTTCACACAGAGTACACAGAGATTAAGGAGCGCAATAAGGACGCACGCAACAATGCAAGGCTGCACCTCCCTTCCTTATAATACTG
>JBFMGN010000385.1:0-4284 GCA_040752435.1 Spirochaetota bacterium | reverse complement strand
GAAAATCCTGGATGCAAGCCTGTATGCAGCCGCTCTTTCGTTCTGGCCGATATAGCACAGACGTGCATTACCGTTAGCACCTTCCGGATCGTCATTGTTGATTCCGATGACCGGAATTCCCGCATCAAGGGCATCTTTTACGGGCTTGTCCCAGGCAGTGGCATCGTTTACGACGAGGGCTATGCCGGTTGGTTTTGAGGCAACAGCTTCCTGAAATGCCTTCTGCTGTTTGGCCAGGTCCCCGCCGGAAAGATCTATCTCGGCTTTGCATCCCAGTTCACTGGCCGCATCACGCATGCCCTGGGCGACAACTGCCCAGAATGGATCATCTCCGCCATGAGTGACCAGCCTGAAATACAGGCCGTCACCGGGCTTTTTTTCCGCTGGCGCCTGTTCCGCCGCCTTTCCTGGTTCTGCCTGTTTCGGTGCACACCCGATACCAAGGAGTGCAACTGAGACAACCAGTACGACAAACATTATCCATTTTGTCTTTTTGCTCATTTTTTCCTCCTATATTTTAAAAAAAATAGCTGATTTCCGGTGATACTTACGTAGGAACTGTTACGAAACATATTTTCTGTTTTTCTTGTTGTTTTTGTTTCACCATATTATATCCGGGGTTTTAACTAGTCAAGCGTTCGCTTTTAACCAACGCCGCGCTTCTTCGTATTAGATCAAGATCACTCTTCCCGGATTCCGTAAATAAATGAAAACCTTCATCAAATCTGCACAATTTTGATTTATTCTTTAACCAATCCTTTAACCAAGGTTACAATAGCAAGAGTTTGACGGACTGAACGAACTTCCCGGCGGGCTTTAAGCCCGGTTATCGGCGAAAGGGTAACCCTGTTGCGCTCCGTGATTATTTTTCCTATACTTTTTACAGCGAAAATAAACCGTGATTTTCTAAGGTAACTTCGGTTTAACCTGTCAGCCCATTCTATCTGTTCCCACTTCAAATAAGAGCCAGTCGTTCAGCAAGATTTGCGATATAGAGAAAGTCGGCTTGACGGTATCGGACGATAAAATCATCGCCGACGGCCTTCAGGCCGTTCTTGAATTCTTTTGCAGCTAAAAAACAGAAATGATACATCATTTTACAGTCAGATGTGAGATTGAGCTGCGGTCGTGATGCAAGCTCTTCGAGGCACACTTGGGAATTGGCGGCAAGGTCTCGATCGTCCGACTTCCTATTTATTTTCAACAACGAGATAAGATAATGAAATACAGTTTCGAATAAAAGTCGCTCTGGCGAGCCGGGTAATGATTCGGCAAGCAGGCGGAAAAATAATCGTTGGCGATCAGGCGATATCTTATACCATACATTACCATCGGTGGCATCGCCGATAGCGTCAAGTATAACATCCGATTTGCCGTCGCCTGAGTGTATCCCAAGAATCGTCCCATAATCGCGCGCAACTTGACTAAGCGAAACAAGCAATTTGTACAATTGATCCAGAGACTCAGAAGGGTCAACATCGGTTTTATCGAATCCGATCGGAGGAGCGACTGAGAACAATTTGATTTCGGCCCGGGCAAGTTCTTTCAAAATATATGCAAGTTCTACCTCGGACATAAGAGCCGAGCATTCATCCATTGACAATTCTATTACGTAAGGGTTATTTTCCCTTACTTCGGAAACTATATTCGCCGCGTATTTGATTGCATCTAAGAGTATTCTGTATTTTGCTGCATTAGTCGGAGCATTCTCGTCGATACAGAAGTGTGCATCGATCGTAAAAAAGTTCCGGTCTCTTGCCTCAAATGCCAATTCATAGAATTCGTCAAGCGCGTCTTCCGAACTTCCCCGCAACGGTATATGGTCTGCATCGGCGCAATATGGAATTGTTATATTGTTTTTGATGCGATCTCTTACCGATTCAACGAATTGCTCCTCAATTGTCATTCCGGTATGTCCGACCGGCACTTTGCCAATACCTTTGTACTCTATAAACACAACTTCTTTGCCAAGAAAACCTGGTGCAAGTTCACGAAAGACTGATCCTTGAATAGCGGAGCCTTCTATGCGCAGCTTCTCTATTGCCAACATGGCCGAGGTCGAGGCGATAGCACCCATGCGATTGCCCAATCCTAATCCCGGTCCATGTGGAACCGAAGGGCGATGTTCAAGATGTTCGTCGAGAAATACGCGCACTCGACTGATGTCATACTGCCCGACGGTCATAATTTTCGCTCCTACAGCATGCACTCGCGAACAAACCGCATAAGCTCCTCATAGCCGCCGATGAACTGGCGCAGGGTTTTTCGAGTCGAACCAAACTTGACAAACTCTTCGACTTTCATTCCATCTTCTTCATACGCTCGACAGAAATCAGGAAAATGTTTTCGCAATTTCGCCATGATTTCCGGCGGTTCGGGCTTGTCGATAGCATCTGTAACAAGCGGCTCATTCGCTGCGTTTATAAATTCCTGCCAGCTCGGCGGGAGGCTTGTAACAACTTCGCCCCCGATGAAGCTCATGCAATGGTAGGTCCCGCGAATTGCCGCCGCCAGCGGTTTGGTTCTGTAACCTCGCTCTTTAAATAGCTTCGCCACCTTTTTAAATACGGCAAGGCCGGCGTGATAAATTTCCTCGGCATTTACCGGTATGTGCTTTTCCTTCTGCTCGTCGCGCAGATGGTCATCAAGGCGCCCAACCATGATCGCTGCCCAAGTGCTCATTTTATTAATATCGATACCGTTGGATTCAGCTCGTTTATAACCGCGCGCGAATGCCTCTGCAGTGGCGATTGCCTGCACAACAGAATACTGCACCGTCGAAAGGATCGAGATGCCCGATGCCACTAATTCTTCCATGGCAGCAAACCCGGCTTCCACGGCGGGGATTTTCACAGCGATATTTTCTCCCCAAGCTGCAATTTCATACGCATGCGCAATCATCTTTTCGGTATTCATAAAATATTTCGGATTGACCTGAATAACCAACCTGCCGTTTCGATGGCCAGTATTATCGTACACTGGTTTCAAAACGGGACATCCTTCTTCTGCCAGCCTATGGATCAGTTCCCAGGCGATGTCCTCCTCGGAAAATGTTTTGTGCCGCTTTTGAATTTCAGCTACCTCTTTGACCCAGCACTTGGAATCGGATTTGATTACCCCTTGCACTATGACCGGGTTTGATGTTGCTCCGGTAGCGCCCCAGCCTACCGCCCGCGTCAACGATGCAGCGTCGCACGAATCATTCCAGAACTCCGTGGGAGTCTCTTGCGTAATTCGTTTCAATATGCAATCGTCCATTTCATGCCTCACAATACCCATGTTGATTTATGCCAATACTTTAAAGCCAACCTTCACTATCGGGGATCTTAAGCCATGGAGCCGTTAGGCAGGGAACGACTATAAAATGATAGTACAGCATTTTGAACCTGTCAGCACAGCATGGATGCCAAGCAATATCATTGCATAAGTCAGTTTTTTTATTGTCGTTTTTTATCTTTCTAAGAGTCGAGACTGGATTAAAATAAATTCCCCTAATGTATTTCAGCATAATAACTCTTTCGGTTTTATATGAACTTCTTTTTTTCACTTACGTGAATCATACCCCACCCCCACGCCAAATTCAAGCCGCCTTTCGGGTAGATTTTTATATGAGGCAATACTGCGCGCATAGAAAAATCTATTCAGAATGTGTTTTTCATATGAAAAAAGACGTAAAAAGGGGTAAAAATGATGAAAATTCCCTAATCTGGTTTTGATTGTGTCGAAAAAAAGTACCTCCCAGCTATAATTTTGCGGAATTTTAGGGTCCTATGTATATGTATTTAGGCAAAGGATGAGAAATACCTGATTTAAATTCTGCAATCATTTCTTCAAAAAATCTGATCATGAACATCTGTTCCAAAAGTTACAGGCATTTTTTACGTGTTAGCCTGCTATTGTTGATCTCGTTTTGAAGGGTATCTTGGTATTGAAATAGCAGGATATCAGGAAGCCTAATTATCCCTAGTTTTATTCTTCTTTTGACCTCAATATCCTTAACCATTTGGTATTCTCCTTTTTTAAACACACAATTTCTTGGTTGATAATATATTTTAGTAAAAAAGTGTTGACAATTAAGCAACTATGTTCTAATATTATCAACGTAATGATTGAGGAAATATGATAAATTCAGTTGATAGGTGCCTTGAAATATTGGAAATCTTGAGCAATAGCAGTTCTTGTGGAATTACGGAGCTGGCTGAAATATTAGGTATTGATAAGAGCTCAGTTCATCGAATTATTACAACCATGAAGAGGAAGGAATACGTAGAGCAAATTCCTGAC
>JBFMGN010000384.1:0-4297 GCA_040752435.1 Spirochaetota bacterium | reverse complement strand
ACTCGGCTGGTATTTCCGTTTTCATCTACACCCACCGCCGATATATAATAAATAATAATATCATCCTCTTTGGCGGAGAGGCGGATGGTTTCCTTATATTCAATTCCGCTTTTGCCCGGGAAAACCGGGAAAGCACCGTCACTGGAAAGGGAGTAAAACACTTTTCCTTCGCCCTCAATTGTCACTCTATCGTCTTTTACCGTTATCTTCGGCCGCGCCGGAGGATAGTGATCGATTCGCCGTGTAAACGGTTGTGAAGGTTCGGAAATATTACCGGCCTCATCCATCGCTGAAAAAACAATTGAAAAAGTTCTGTCCATGCCGTAGGGCAGGGAAAAATCAATCGTATTGCTCCTCAGAGCGGGTGATCGATGATCGGGTTTTTTCGGTACGCTTCCATCCATGGTTAATTCGTAGATTATTTTGACAGCCGCCTCGGTTTCCAGTTTTAGGCTGAAACTGGTGCCCTGGCCGACGCTGGTAAGGATGGGAGTCAATGGCGGTTCCCGGTCAAAGGTAAATAACTTCATGACAGTTGCGCTGCTTTTACCCCGGGCATCGAAAGATTTTGCCTTAAACATAATCGACCCTATTGGTGGGTCTTCGGGTAATGTGATTGTTATGGCATCCTTGTAGAGTGTCGATGAGGTATCAGGCTCGGTTCCATCCAGCGTATAGTACACGGTAGTGAATTTTGAGGATTCTATGGCGACACTAAAGTCTGAATTGACCGGGAACTCTGCCTTTGATCGAATAACAGGTTGAGGCACTGGGCTGTCATCGAGTATATAAAAATATCGGTATTCACTTGCCAAAAGGGGTGACTCGTAAACGGTTTTACATCGAATGGAAGTATACTTAACACCTCCGGGAACAGGCACCAGATTAATGGGAGAGTTATACAGGATATCACTGGTTTTCGGTGACCTCTCTTCAAAAGTATAATAAATGGCATCCTGTGAATCGAGCTTTATTCGAACTTGTTCTGTAAACCAGCCGTACTCTTTGTTGTTTTTAATTTTTGATGATGGACTGACTGAGTATGCGATTGTTCTTTTAACGATTTCATCGGAGCCGGCAACTTTGGCGGCGACTCTAAGAGTGATCGAACCGTAGGCATCAATCTCAAGCGGCGTTTTATAGAGGGAACCCGCCAATTCCGGATCTTCACCTTTAATTGAATACTTTACCCAGTCGAACCCCCTGTTTTCGATTACAAGCATCTGCCGGTTGGAGAATTCACCGGGCACCGGGCTTAAAACTGATAATACCGGTTCACCGTTTTCCTTATCCTTTCCAATCGTATAATGCCAAAAACGGAGAGCACTTTTATTGCCTGCCCTGTCAATTTCATATGCAGCTAAATCGTATTCCTGTGGTTTGGTACTGTCTCCCGCCAGGGTTACGGGTTTCCCATCCCAAACCCTGCCGGATTCATCAATATTTCCATTCAGGCTGTATTTAAGCGTCCCATCAACGGATTTATGGAAAGTGACAGCAATGTCCGAATCGTAGTCACCGGAGGGGAAAGAGACATCGGGTTCAACGGGCGGTCTTTTATCAATCACAAATAGTAAATCCCTCGTTTCCAGCAAGGTCTCCTTTTTTCGCGCTTCTACATGAATAGAGTAACTTCTCTCCTCTCCCTGCAACGCGGTTAATTGCAGAGGCATAATATACTCGACTTGTTCCTTTGAAGCTTCCTTTTCAAAAGAGTAAAAAAAGGTTATCTCAGGGAGGCCGGAGCTGAATTGGAGGATTTGATCGGAAGGATAAGAACCTTCCTGGATAGATGTTTTAATAATTGGAACCGGCTGGGCGTTAAGCGGGAAATTTAAGCCTGATAAAAAAAAACACGTAAGTAAGCTCTCAATTAAAAAATACTTATTAATCTTTTTCATACAAATTAATTAAGGAAGTCTTAAGCCCGATGCAGCACTTCTAACGCCTCTTTCAATTCAGGATCTGCAGAAAAATAGTACTTTTCCAATTCACCGTCATTCAAACCCACAAGTTCATGACTCATATAATGAATCCAGATATCCTCATCGGGACTGTCAATAACGTACTTGTTGCAGTAATAGTCAGGCTGTACGTGCAACTGCTCTTTCTTATATGTCATTATCTTGTAGTCATGTACGGCGATTTTTATATCCGTCCTGGGAAGACCCTTTGAAGAAATAAACTCCGCAATCCTGTTGATGGTTCGGCCGCTATCGAAAATATCGTCTACCAGAAGCACTTTGTCGCCGCTTCTCAGATATTCAGGGTTGTAGGTCCAACCATCGATCATAATATTTTCCTGTTTGCTTACATCGGTATAAGAACGAGCGACAACGGCTGCATAAAAAACAGGACGTTGATTTTTCCTCACAATTTTAAAGTACTCGCTTATAACATTTCCGGGGTACGCACCGCCTCGTAATGAGACATAGATAACATCCGGAATAAATCCGTCTTTATAAATACGATGTGCCATTTTTATGGAGTTATTTCTGACACGATCGTAGGACAGGAACACTTTTTTCATGTGTTTAATCCTTTTTTCTTTATTACCGGGTGTATTACCGGACAATAGTGAGAGAATATTCGTTCCCTTCTCGTATAAAATGAAATTTAAATTCTTTACGGTTATAATCGTTTATCACTTTATAGAAATCCTTTATCGTATTTATCTGTGAATCATTTATTTTCGTAACAATATCACCCAATTTTATCCCTGCCAGGTGAAGTTTCGTCCGGTTTTCAACCTCTCTTACGATAATGCCTTGCTGTTTTTCAGAAATTTTCATCTCTTTTTTAATATCGGTCGTTAGCGGGAAGACGCCTATCCCCGGCCATAAATTCTTATTATTCTCTGTTATGGTTTTGGCATCTTCACGCAGGCCTATTTTCACTTCAACCGTTTTTCTTTCTGCCTGGCGGATAAGGTCGAAAACAGCGGTTTTGCCCGGCGGCAGGTCCCCCACGATAAGGACAAGCTGGTTTGAATCGTCGATGGGCTGCCCGTTGATTTTTATAATAAAATCTCCCGGTAGTATACCGCCTGTACCGGCAGGTGAATTAAGAAAAACATGATATACAAATCCGCCTTTTATTTTTTCAAGTCCCATATCCAGAGCCATAGCGGAAGATAAATCGCCAACACTTACCCCCAACCACCCGTATTCAACCGCTCCTTTTATGATAAAATCGTTTATTGCTTTTTTTGCATTGTTTATTGGTATGGCGAAACCAAGACCTATACTTCCACCGGTAGGGGTCGTTATCCAGGTATTTATACCAACCAGCTCTCCTTTGATATTAACCAGAGCGCCGCCCGAATTACCCTGGTTGATTGAGGCATCCGTCTGGATAAAATCGCTTATGTTATCGCTGGGTCCTCGCCGTCCCTTTGCACTCACAATACCGGCGGTTACTGTTGATTCAAATCCGAAAGGATTTCCAATTGCCAGAACCCAGTCGCCTACATAGAGCTCATCGGAGTTACCAATTTCGGCGACCGGTATATTCTCATCCTCAGTCTCGAAAACAATTAATGCCAGATCTTTCCGGTCATCCTTTCCGACAAGTTTTGCGGGAAATTTCCGTCCATCGTGGAGAAGCACATTAATCTCATCGGCCTCCCCTATCACATGATTATTGGTGACGATATAAACCTTCTTACCGTCACGTTTTACGATAACGCCCGAACCAAGCCCCTGATTACGAAACTCACGTTCCTGGGGTCCCTGGTCTTCGTTTTTCGGTCCGAAATTAAATGGGAAAAACGGCAGGTCTCCCTCGTCGGGCATGATCTGCGTCTTAATTTCAACGGTGGTTATTTCAACAACCATCGGGAGTACTTTCTGGGCAATAGACCTGAATGATCCCTGCAGCCTGTCAAGATTTTCCATCGGCGGGATAGTCGTATCGTGAGCAGCGACACTCTTTTCAGGTGCAATTCCGGTAGAACATGAAAAGAAAAAAAAGGCAAAACAGAAACCGATTATAATTATTGTTAAGAACAGTACCTTTCGAGGCAGCATTCAGATTCCTCCACTGTAACTATTGTAGCATAGCATGTTTTGTAATCGTTAATAAACAACTTTACTATAAATATAATATGATGCTCTTACAAAAATAGTAAGCCCCCTTCGAGGGCGAGAAGCGAGGGCAAGCATATGGGGTAGCCCCCTACAGGGAGATGGGGTTTCGAACCGAGAACACGGAGAAAAGAAGAAGGAGAAGAATTCCGCACAGAGAACACAGAGGGCACGGAGAGGACAGAGGAGGAAATTGGGACTTTCAGTATTAT
>JBFMGN010000383.1:0-4305 GCA_040752435.1 Spirochaetota bacterium | reverse complement strand
CTTAAAAAATAAACCCGCCGCGGTGTGTTACCCTAAAGGGGTTCCGTGCCAAACGGAACCCACCACATGCGAGACAGAAAACTGTTTCTACCAATAGAAACGCTCATCATCAAAAGAATACAGGTAAGAAACAATTCTGTCAAGTACTTTTTTAAAAGACACTTTCTTTCAGCTTATCTTCGATTTTAACCTGGCCGATGCCTTCTACACTCTTTTCCTCCTCGCCTTTATCATTCCCATTCTTGCCGCTGAAATCCGGTTTGAACTCAACATGCTCGGCTATAATTTTTATTCTGGAATGATTTTTGCCGTCATTACCGGCCCACCGGTCCTGCTTAAGCCGGCCTACAACCCGGACACCCCTGCCCTTCTTCAAGTATTCTTTACACGTTTCTGCCAGATGAGACCAGACTTCCACATCAAAAAATGAAACCTCATTCTGGGGTCCATTATCCTGCTTGTAATAACGATTGGATGCAACACTGAAAGTACAAACCGGGGTACCCTTTTTTGTTTCTACAAGTTCAGGGTCTTTTGTAAGATTACCTTCAAGTAAAATGGAATTGAGATTGTTCATATTTCCTCCGCATAAAATGCCCGATACGGCTGTCGCCGATATCGGACTTGATTATAAGATATTCGCAATATGCGAATAACATTAAAAGAATAGTTCAAAAGTTCCGGAAACTTTCTTACCCTTTACTACCGAAAAAAAAGCTATTCTGCTTCAACTATTACAGGGAAAATATTAAGAAATTTTATTTTTTCCACACAGGTGATAAAGGGGGGAATTTCACACAGAGAACACAGAGGTCACAGAGGGGAAGAAAAAACATAGAAATGGTACTTTCAGCATTATAATACAGGCCGGAGCAGCCCTGCCTATTACCTGCGCCCTTATTGTGCTCCTTAATCTCTGTGTGAAATTCCTCTTAAACCATAGTCTATCGAGAAGTTTCGTTTTAGAAAACACAGAGGGCACAGAGGATTGTATCAATATTTTACAAACAGAATTGAGAGGTTGCCGTTTTGGAAGTGAATCCCGCAGGGAAGGTATCCTTTCTGCATTGTAGCGTTTATACCTGCCAGCAGGGTGTCTTTTTTAGCAGGCAAAGTACTTAGCAGGAAACTCTTTACAGGCCTTTCATCCCTTTGGACCATAAGAACCCAGTATTTATTTTCAATTACACATATTCCGGCGGGTATAAAAGATCTCTTTATATACGGCTCCAGGCTGGTTGATAGAGCCTGCACGTTCATTGGCGCAGAGACAAAAGTCCAGGTACTGCCGGTCCAACTGGTTTTAATATACAGTACGAAAAACAGGCCATTCTCGTAAGACACATCCGCAGGAACAAACCCCTGCTGCAACTCCGTCTTTATCCCTTCAGAGAGCTTGAAACTGCTTAAATACCATTTAAGACCCCACTCTTGGGCGGAGACTCCCACTCCTTTCAGGTATAAAACATACATGCTGTTTTCGCTGCTCGTTAAGCCGCTGGGGATAAAACCGCTGTTTATTATGCTTTCCATTTCTTCCTGGAGGAGAAGCGGGTCAATGTTATGCTCCTCAATCTTCCACTGTACCTGTTGGGCATGTCCAGCCGCAGTAAGAATCAATACCAGAGCCGGAAGGAGAACCGTTTTTTTAAGCGTGCCAGGGATAAGTAAAGACAGCATACCGGATTCTATCAGGCCGAAAGCTCAAGATCAAGCACTTATTGCTTAATACAGGAGCTAAATCAGGATGAACATCTTCATCCAAAAAAAGTCTGATCCTATTCTTCATTTCTTAAGATTTGGGTTTCCCAGTAGGTTTCATTACTATTTTCTTCGATTTCTTTATCAATCAGTGCCTTATTGTCATAATAAAAAGCAAGGGCATCATATATTTCTGATAGCTTCAAATATGACAATTTCGCAGCTATTTCTTCCGGGGATAGACCGTCATTATAATAAGAAACGATTGATCTGACGGGAGTCCTCGTTCCTGCAATGATGGGGCTATCGTTACAGATAGCTTTATCAGTAACGATGTGTGGATGATCAATTTTCACAACCTGGTCTGCCATACTACTATAATAATCTAGATTGCATCTTTTTCATAGACCACATTAGTGCTTACGATATATTTTCTCCACTTTTTAGATAACATTCAATTTATGCATTATGAAAATAGACTATCTCATTTTTTGACGCAGATATACTGACTCATGGATGTGAAGTTATCGCCAATATAGTTATTTCGCCCTTCCTGGGGCCGTAATAAAAAAAGACTCTGTAAGCAGAAGGTGGATTCTGCTCGGCATAAGCCTCAAAAATATTCTCTCCTTTTGGACCAGAAATTGAATAATAAAGGAGTATGAAACTCATAATTTTTCAAGAAAATCTTCCAGGTTCTCTATTTTTTTCAGTTTTCCCTGACTCGCTTCTGATAATCCCTTTCTGATACTTTTCAAAACTGTAGGATTTTCATAAATCCATGCTTCTTTTTCAGGAATCGCTATAACCGGCCGAAGGAGAATATCACCATCTTCACCTTTTTGAATCAAGCATCTTAATGTCCACCGAAATAAATTTCTCATGAATATCTGTAATGATTTCTCTTTGATCGACTTTCATATATTTCCTCTCTGACCTTAAGGATAAGAAAAAGCGGCTATTTTATCAAGTGGGAAGGTGGGAAAATATAGTTCATGGTTTCTAAAGTGGCTGGTTTAAAATAGCCTAGCTTTTGTGAATTATTTTGGACAGCTATGTTTGTGTATAAGATGTAAAAGAATTTCACACAGAGAACACAGAGAAGATTATCTGGAAGCTTAAAAAACTATGGAAAAAAGTTAAATATTATTCCTTTAAAGCATTATAATTCAGGCCCGAGCAGCCCTGCCTATTGCCTGCACCCTTATTGTGCTCCTTAATCTCTGTGTACTCTGTGTGAAATTCCTCTTGAAGTCTAGTCTATCGAAAAGTTTCGCACAGAGAACACGGAGGGCACAGAGAGAAGAAAATTGGAAGCTCAGAAAGTAAAAAAAACATGTTGCCTTTTGATATTTTCAGAATAATAAACCAGATTAAAAGCAGTTCAAAGACCTAGAAACTATTGCGCTCCTTAATCTCTGTGTTCTCTGTGTGAAATTCCTATTCTTATCCTATAAAAAAGCCCCGCTTTTTAGGCGGGGCTTGTAATTTGGCTTTATGCTATACAGTACAACAAACTTAGAAGGATACTTTTCCGCCGATGCTGTAACCGATCACGTCCGCTTCAGTCTGCTCGAGCTTGAAGGTGGCTTTAAAGATTTCAGCATAGGTATAGCCGATGGTTCCGGCCCAGGTAAGATCGTTTTCGGCATACTGGCCGATCGTGAAGCCTACCGTCAGGGGGATCTTAATGAGGTCGGCAAATGTCAGATCGACACCGCCGTTCAGCCCGACATTGGTATAGCCGTCACCAAGGAAAAAGTCGCCGCCCGCGTTAAGAGTAATGAGTTTCATGCCAAGAATGGAAGCCAGGTCGACCGTAAGACCGACATTGATGAGGGTCGCCCCTTTGTCATCGATGGAATTGAACTCCGCCATGGCGCTTGAATCGTCAATATCATCTGCATCGAAGAAGTCGTAAGAATCATCACCGTAGTAGCTGGCATTCTTCATGTAGAAATTGACACTCGGGCTGATGCCCATAATGGCTGCGCTTACGCCCGCGCCCAAGCCCAGGCCGGTTGTCCCGCTGCCGAGGAGGAGCAGGTCAACTTCGCCTTTTATTGCCAGGGCCATGAGGTCCGGCATTGAGAAGCTGGGCTCGAAGCCTAGAACAAGATTCTCGCCGATGGCAGCAAAGTCTTTAATACCGGCTTTAAGAACCGCGCCGATCTTCATGCCCGCCACATCCATCGAGTAACCGACTTTCAGCAAGCTTCCGAGAACTGCCTTTTCTTCCGCATCGGTTTCATCCGACCAGGTGTCACCGGAATCGGATACAGCCGCAACACCCGCCGCCTGGTTTACCAGGATACTGGCACTTAAGCCGGGTACCACTCCGTCGGAAAGTCCCAGGGTTACACCCAGGTTGGCATCCCCGGCCGATTTATCCGAAGTTACCATCGAGCCGACGCCGACTGGTGTACCGTTCAGTTCAAAGGTTAAGTCCACCACTCCGGCGATCTTGTTCAATTTTAAGTAGGCGCTCTTTATGGGGGTCTTGGCCGCCCAGGAGTCTTCCGTGTTATCGCCCAACCCATAGACATACTCTGCAAAGCTGTCCCAGAGGTCGGATTCTGTTTCAGCGGCCGCCTTTTCATCGTC
>JBFMGN010000382.1:0-4318 GCA_040752435.1 Spirochaetota bacterium | reverse complement strand
AGTCAGGTTTTTCATCCTTTCAGCCAGTATCAAAGAACTTTGAAGCCCGAGTAGAGGCTCGAACGTGTGAACTTCATCGAAAACGTGGAAGCTTGAGGCCACTGCACCGGCGGGAATATTGCCGTACCTTACTCCGAGAGACAGCGGAGCACAGGCATAAGAAGTAATCGTGTGATCAAGGGTCGCAACTAAGCAGTCCGCATCAAACAGTCGACTTTCGACCTTCTTACCGTGCTGTGCTTTCACATCGAGCTTCGGGGCGTATTCTTTGAATCTTTCATGCAGGGAATTCACAAGGGCTCTCATAGGAAGAGAATAGATCATTCTTTTAGGCAGAGACCTTCCTCTCAATTCCACGAAAGGCACAAACACTGCTTCGCTCTTCCCGCTCCCGGTCGGTGCCCGGAGGATGACGGATTCACCCCGTGCCAGGGCTTCATAGGTCGCGCTCTGATGCGGATAGGACTCATCGCCGGTTAGGGTTTTGAAAACGGAGACGAAGTTGCTGCTCAATATCCGATGCCCCCTTTTTCAAAAATTCTAGTTTCCTCATTTCTTCTTTTTCCGCCGGTTGGTAATGGCGGTTTCCAGGTCGCGCATGATCTCCGGCATTTCCAGGGCGCTCGAAAACTCGCGCACCCACCGCCTGACCCGTCGAAGGTCCAGTTTCGGATGGGCGTCCAGGAGGGCTTCGATATCGGACAGATCGCGGGGGCGATGCGCGACGGCCTTCATGATGATCAGATCCTCTGGAGCCGGCAGCGGGATGTGGATACCGCCGATGGAAGTCCATGCAGCCCTCGCAACGGTCTCCTCTTCAAACGGCAGGCCGCCGAACACCATATCCACGTCAATGCCGCTCGGTTCATGCCGGACCAGCAGTACCCTTGCTTTCCGTGCAAATGCAAGCGCATCGGCCACCCGCGGCTTGAAGCCGAACTGTTCTCCGGCAGTGAGAAATTCAGCCCATTTCCCTTCATGGAGAATGACGATAGCATCCACGTCCCGCGTCAGGCGAGGACGCCCCAGAAGGGAGGCCGCTACGCCGCCGATCACCGCCCCGGGAGTATGCGCGGCTTTAAGCCAGGCCGACAGGTCGCGGAGAGCGGCCAAAAGCGGCACGATAAGCTGTGTTTTACTTCCGGCCGGATTTTCTAAGCTCATTCCACCGCTCCCGGACCTCTGCCTCTTCCGATGCAAGCGCTCCTGTCCAGTTGAACGCCTGGACTGAGGCCATAAGCGCAGCCGTCTGGCGCGCCTTCTGCTCAAGGGAAGCAGTGCACACCTCTTTTCGCTCCGCAGCATTGACCTTCGCCCAGCGAGCTTTAAAAGCCCTGGCTTCCGATTTTGTCATACCGGAGGACCTCCTTTGATTGTGGCAGCCCGTATTGTGCCAGGGGGCTGATCTCTTTCCCATACCAGCACCCCTTCAGGCTGGATGCTCCTGATAAATCATTATATCACAATCTTTTGCCTAATTGGCAGCCTGCTTTTCGTCCGGATTTCACTCTTAGACTTTGGACGCCCAGCCCGCCTTTACCGTATTATCTTATACCACCCGTTCCCGAACACGGCATCCTCTCCCACGTGAACATACTCTCCGAGGAGGATAAGAGGCAGGAATTCCGACAGGTCACCCTCGAAGGCGATGGTGCCGATGAACCCGCTTTGGTTGTGCTCGCCAGGCCGGGTCCTGCTTTTGCGTTTGACTTCGATCCAGCGCAGGTTCTTCTCCCTGGTCTTTACCGCCATAGCCCGTTCTGCCAGGCCTTTAAAATCGGCAGTAATGGGGCCGCCGCAGTAAGTGACCGAAAGGGCGTTGATCCGGTCTCTGAGCCTCCGGATAAGGTGATGAAATTCCGGGACCTGCACAACCTCGCTCTTTCCTCTTTCGCCGGCAGGATTGTATTTGATCCTGGTGGGGGTGAGAAAACGGAGGGTCAGCCGGTGCTGGTTCAATGCCTGCGCCCGCTCCAGAAGCTCTTGCCCGGTGATGGGTTTTCGAACGTTCCTCACCGTATTCGACGAAGCATCATAAATGGACTCCGAATTGCCGTTTGCCATAACACCGATGTCACCGAGTGTAAACCTGCCCCTGTTCAAGCCGATGCCGGTTTTCCCGAGTTCCATAAAGGGAACAATCACGTAGGCAAGGTAGTTTGCCCGGTCGCCGATCAGGACCATGTCGAAAGAAAAGGGTTTATCCGGTGAATACTGAATTTCTTCTTCGAGGGGCGGTTTGAGCACGTAGCCGCGGGGTACGTCATAGAGCCGTTTGGCCGGGTTGAGGCCGATGGGACTGAAGATGAGTGTATAGGCGCATTTTTCTTTGAGCGGGCATGCGGGGCACGCCGCGTCTCTGCCCGCGACGCAGACAATCCTCTTAAGCGATGATCCGAAGGCGCCGCGCAGAACATTGCCCTTATTGAACCGGGGCATCTTAAGCATTGTCTCAGGCAAGAGGGTGAAGCGATACTGCGCGATGGAAAAGTCGTTGATCATAATCTAGCCTGCAATATGCCATCGCATGGCATGGAGAAACCCTTTAAATTTCAATGTAATGTATAACAACATATCAGGTTGTAAAAATTATAATTTAAGGATGTGACAGCTTTTGGGAAAATGCAAGAGTAATTTTTATGTTATTCCTTTGAAAATTTTACGTCGATCCAGCCAAAGATTTACCTATTGACCGCCTGGATAAAAATTTCTATCCTTAAAATCACCAATACCATGGTAGTAGTTTTGAAGGAATGGATAAAATTCAATCACACTAATATCACCTTCGGTTATGGGCAGGTCTTTTTTATTATTGGACTGGCAATATTCCTTCAATCACGGAGGTATCCTCGACTGGAGCTCGCAGGCAATCTCCGCTGGATAGCGGCTTTCGGGCTTATGCATGGATTTCACGAATGGGGTGATGTGTTTATCTCCATTCAGGTTTCCTTCCTTTCATCGGCGATAATTATTTTCCTACGGATACTCCAGCTCCTTCTATTAGCCGGCTCTTTCACTTGCCTGCTCGGATTTGCTGGTGGGCTCCTCCAACAACAACGACAATTTAACGTTATTCCCGCTGGAGTTTTCTTGTTTTGGTTGATCAGTTCGGCTTTCCTCGGCTTCCTTATGAACAATGATCTGGGACAATGGCGGTCTTCTGCAGAAGTATTGGCACGTTACTTTATTGGATTTCCGGGGGCAATAATATCTGCTTATATGCTAAACCGCTACGCACAAACTCGCATTTCACCTCTCGATCTGCCGCAAATCTATCGTGCTTTCCGCATATCGAGCCTGTCCTTGGGGGCGTATGGTCTTTTCAGTGGTCTAATAGGTCCGCCGGCCCATTTTTTCCCTGCATCAGTTATTAATGTAGAGACTTTTACGGAGTTGTTTATCTTTCCTCCGCTGGTTTTCCGGTCTATCTGCGGTCTTATCTTCATTTTTTTTATTGTGCGCGCTCTTGATGCATTCGAAATCGAGACCAATCGGCTGGTTGGACTAATGGAGCGTGAAGCGGTGGCTGTAGTGGAACGGAAACGAGCAGCCCGTGATCTGCACGACACCACATTCCAGCGGCTCTATGCAGCCGGATTGATAGCCCAATCGCTTAAGAGAAAGTATCCGAACGATGCTGTTGTTGAGTCGGATCTCAATCGACTAATGCTTATTATCAACGAAGTGATCACGGAGCTGCAGACTTTTCTCCTGGGATTGATAACTACTGAAAACTCGACGGACATATCCTCTGCAGTCCAGTCTGTTATTGAAGAGGCGCGTAATTCGAGTGGTCTTGAAGTGTCCTGGATTACCGATTCGCATCTTACCCTTTCGGCTAATAGAGTAAGTCACGTTGTATCATTCCTTCGAGAATGTCTCTCTAACGTAGTTCGACATAGCCAGGCGCGCTCTGCGGAGGTAAAACTCTCCTGTAGAAACAATCGTCTTTATCTCTCGATTGATGATGATGGGCGAGGATTGCCGGATAATGTTAATAAGGGCTACGGAATGCGGGACATGCTTGATCGTGCCCGCCTTCTAGGGGGGAAAGTGTCTTTTACTTCACAAAATCGAAAGGGAACAACTGTAACTCTGGATATACCCATGAAGGACGAGCGATGAGCAGCATTCGCGTAGTAATTGTCGACGACCATGAGGTCGTCCGTTTGGGATTAAAAGCGCTCATTGACAGTAATTCCGACATGGTTGTTGTGTCAGAAGCCGGGACAGCGAAAGAGGCTTTAAGATCTGTCGAGCTTTACAAACCGGATATCTTAATTCTGGATATAAGACTCCCGGACCGCAGTGGACTCGA
>JBFMGN010000381.1:0-4324 GCA_040752435.1 Spirochaetota bacterium | reverse complement strand
GGACAGGCCAGGCCCGGGATTTTTTCGTAGTCAAAAGAATCCAGGGCATGAAGGCCGATGAAAGAGCTTGTATATGGCTTATCCGTAATGGAAGTGGTTGCTTCAATATGTTTTTTTGTCAACAGGGCTATTCCTATAGCCCCCATTTCACCGGGGAAAGGGGGCCGGATAACATGCCGGCCGGTATATTGTTCGAAGGCGCGCAGCACCGCATCGTTTTTAAATGTGCCGCCCTGGACCACGATTACATCCCCAAGAAGATCCAGGTTGGAGATTCTGACAACCTTGGTAAAGACATTTTCTATAATAGACCTGCAAATACCGGCGAGGATATCCTGGGTGGTTTTGCCGTTTTTCTGCTCGGTAATAATCGAGCTGTTCATGAAAACCGTGCATCTCGATCCAAGGCGGGACGAATTGACGGATTTGAAGGCCATTTCGGCAATTTTTGAAACCTCTACCCCTAAGGATTTGGCATAGGTTTCGATGAATGAACCGCAGCCGGCCGAGCAGGCTTCATTTAAAACGATGCCCGTCACAATCCCGTTTTTAAGGCTGATGGCCTTCATGTCCTGGCCGCCGATGTCGAGGATAAAGCTCACATCCGGGGCATAGCGTTTCGCGGCTTCCGTATGGGCGACAGTTTCGACGGTATGATAATCAGCCTTGAAAGCTTTGGAGAAAAGTATTTCACCATAACCCGTTGTGCCGACCCCTTTTATTTCGAGCTTTACACCGTTTTTTCGATAGTGTTCACGCATATTAATAAGGGAATACTTTATCACTTTTAAGGGATCACCATGATTGTTGGAATAGTACGTATCCCTTACATTGCCTTCCTCATCAAGTAAAACAAATTTTGTCGTCGTGGAACCGGCATCGATGCCCAGGTACGCGGTGATTTTAGAACCAGGGAAGTAACTTTTATTCAGGTTGTAATCTCCTTCTAAAGTCCAGCCCCTGGCTGCCCGGCTTGAGGAAGGACCCGGCGATATATGCCTTAAAAAAAAAGCCTTTTTCTCATCTTCATTCCTGAAGAACAGTTCCGCATCATGTTCTCTGGCGGCCTTAAGGTTTATAAGGTAATTCTTCAGCAATTGCAACGATTCCGGGTTTTTATAACCGCAGGGTTTCCCTTCAAATAATCTTTCTATTGAGAGGGCGGCGCCGTAAGCGACTATTATTTCCGGCCTGTTGGGGACAATAACATCGTTGGAATTAAGCCGCAAACGCTCCTTAAATACCTCTATCAGTTTAGGATTAAAAGTTAAAGGACCACCTTCAAAGATGACTTTGGGTGAAAACACCATTCCCTGAGCCAGTCCGCCGATGGTCTGTTTTGCAATGGCATGAAAGGTTGAAAGGGCGATATCCTCTTGGGCGACTCCCTGGTTTAAAAGCGGTTGAATGTCGGTTTTGGCGAATACGCCGCACCTCCCAGAAATGTCGTACAGATGTCTTCCCGCTTCGGCCAGGCGGTTGAACTGTTCAATTTTAACATTAAGTATTTCCGCTACCTGATCGATAAAAGCTCCGGTACCACCCGCGCAGGCTCCGTTCATGCGCATATCGGAAGCTATCAACTGCTTTGTTTTTTCCTCGGGCTTAAAAAAAATAACCTTCGCATCCTGCCCACCCAGTTCAATGGCAGTACGGACCTCTTTGTAAAAGGCACGAATGGCGATGGAGTTGGCCACGACTTCCTGGACAAAGGGTACTCTCAAGGTATCGGCGATTGTCTTACCCCCGCTCCCGCAGACGGCAACTTCAAAATCAGCTTCAGGGTAGTTGGCATGAACGGTCTCAAGCATTTCCAGTACCACTTTCGCCTGTTCTGCGTTATGTCGTTTATACATGGAAAACAGCAGTTGCCGGGATTCCGGATGAACAACGGCGATTTTTATGGTGGTTGAACCTACATCAAGGCCTATGAAATATCTGTTTCTAATCATTGTCGCCTAATTTGCAGCGGCCGCCGGATTTTCCAATTCCCGCGCATTGATAATAAGCATCTGGAGCCGGTTTTCAATATTTGCGAAACTTGTATCGGGATCGTAATCCAAAGAGAGAAACTGTACATGCGGGAAAAGACTCTTTAGTGTTTTCGTCATCCCCCTGCCGGTTATATGGTTGGGAAGGCATCCGAAAGGCTGAACAATCACAATTGACTTAACACCCTCTTTGATCATTTGGATTATTTCGGCCGGCATAAGCCAGCCCTCGCCTACAATATATGAAACATCAATAAGACCTTCAATATTTTTCACCAGTTCGTGAATATTGTAGTTTTTCTGCGAGAATTTGAACCCGGAAAGAACCCTATCCACTCTTTCCTTTATTAACCCGATAAAACTATCGGTTAAGCCGGCTATCAGTGCATTCAGGTAAGGATGGGGCAGTAATTTTCTTTTGGCTTTGTCTTTTTCAATTACCCAGGATCTTCGAAAAAAGTCGAGCATGGGTGGAATAACCACTTCCATCCCGTTTTCTTCCAGATACCGCTCTATATTGCAGTTTGATACAGGGTGGTAATTTAGGAAAATTTCACCTACCACGCCCACCCGGGGTTTACGCGTTAGCGTGTCGATGGGTATCTGGTTAAACTCCCGGACAGCCTCCTTAAACACCGTAAGGGCTTTTGAATGGGAGCAGGCAACTGTTTGGGCGATTGTTGAGAGATAGTGCTGAAAAACCTCGTCCGCCCTCCCTTTTGCCAACTCATAGGGTCGTATTGTACGGCGCATCATTTCAAGACCGTCCATCATGGATAGTCCCCAGATCATATTAATTTGAAACCTTAGACTGAAATTGAAGCCGGGATGCATATTCTTAGTATCGCTGCCGGTGGTAACAATCGGTATTTGGGGGTAGCCGGCTTCATCGAGGGCTTTTCTGGCAAGGGCCGCATACTGTCCGGCCCGGCAGTCTTCGCAGTTTTTGGCAAGCCCCACGGCGACTTCGTCCGGTAAAAAACGGCCCCGTTCAATCATCGCCAGGGCTTCTCCGATATTAACCTGCGCCGGATAGCATACATCGTTATGCACATACTTCTTGCCCAGTTCAATCGCCCGCCGGTCTGCCAGGGGCATCTGGAAAACTTTATACCCTTCTTTACAGACCACTGAAGAGATAATAGTCGAGAAAGCAGGCGAAAGATTTGGTGCTAAAATCGTTTTAATATTTTTATCTTTTTTGCCGAACTTGGAGGCAAAGGCATCCTTGAGTTCCTGAAACAAATCCGTTTTATGAAGTTTTTTCTGGCGCTCCCTTTTTATGCGAATTGTTTCGACGAAAGATTTAATACGGATATTAAGCGAACCCCATACATCACCTTCATCAACTTTAAGGATAAGGAGTTCTTTGCCTGAAGAATCCCGCAGCAGCCGTGCCATCTCATCGCTTATAACGGCCGCATGTCCGCATCCGAAACTGACAATTTCCACCAGTTCGAGGTCAGGGTTTTTCGCCGCATAGAGGGCTGCGGCCACCATCCGGGTATGAAAGGGGATCGTCGTTTCTATTCTGACCTTGCTTAAATCGAGGCTATGGAGCTCCGGTAATGCATCGAGAACCAGTACCGGAATACCCAGTCGGACAAAATGGCCCGCCAGGTTGTGGTTTACAAGTTCGTCTGAATGGTACGGCTGTCCGGCAAGGACAACCGCGAAAGCACCATCCCGCTTTACCGAATCTAGAACTCTCTTCCCTTCGGCGAACATTTCATTTTTATAGAGAACAAGGGCCTGTTCAGCTTCCCGAACCGCCCGCCTGGCCTTACTCTTCGGGATGTTCAAAGTCCGGGTTAAGTATTCCACGGTCTGTCTCTGTTTTAGCCGCCGGTTATACCAGTGAAAGGTAGGATAGTCCATGGGAATTCCGAATTTGGCTGAAGTGTTATAGCTGTTCGCTGTTACAAGGGGATACCCCTGCACAACTGAGCATACGTGTGTCCCGCCGGCGAGTGGGTTTTCTTTAGGAATACGGATCATCATTGGAAAAAAAATGCGGTCGACTTTCTGCTTAACAAGGTCAATAATATGCCCGTGTACAAGTTTAGCCGGAAAGCAAACCGTATCCGAGGGAACGGAATGAAGGCCGCTTTCGAAGAGGCTGTAGGTGCTTTTCTTCGATACTACCACTTCAAAGCCAAGCGAGGTAAATAAAGCCTTCCAGTATGGGATACTCGCCCAGAACTCCAGTACCCGGGGAATCCCGATTCTGATATTTTTGGCTTTATCAACCTTCCTGGGTTTATAATCTTTGAACAGCAGTCTGTTATGGATTTTCATCAGATCCGGAACAGTATTTATTCTGGCTAAGGTTT
>JBFMGN010000380.1:0-4331 GCA_040752435.1 Spirochaetota bacterium | reverse complement strand
ACGGTTCCTGCCGCGGCTACCGCATCTTCTCCTTTCTTTATCGTCCAGGCATGGACTTCATTTTCACCTACGGTGAAAAAGCTTAAGTAGCCCAGTATCTGATAGGCAAACGTCGTAAGCCTGGCCCGGGCGGATTCCCTAATGCCCATATCTTGCATAAATACCAGGGCCTCCTCGGCTTCGAGGCGGCTTAATTCCATTTCAAACTGGCCTGCAAACTCGATTACATTAAATCTTTTACCAAGGGCATTCACAAGCTTTTCATTCTTACCGTAATTTTTCTCTTCCGAGTTCAATATTACAAATAAAGGCTTCTGGGAGAGAAACTGGAATCCCAGAATAACCTTCGCCTCTTCTTCGGTAAGTTCAATAGAAACTACAGGAAGACCGGCATTCAAAGTTGCATGTATCTTTTTTAAAACCTTTTCTTCCGCCTGCAGGGCAGGGGTCTTTTTCCCGCGTCTATAATCGTTTCCGATTTTTTCCAGTCTGTTTTCAGTTATAATAAGATCTGACAGTATAAGTTCCGAATAAATATTCCCGGCATCTTTGGCCGGGTCGGCTTTACCCATGGTCCCATCCAGAGTTTCATCGCTGAAATTTCTCACCACAAGGGCCAGAGCGTCGGTTGTCCTGACCAGACCCAGCGCAGGACCTGAAAAAAGTCCTTTTTTTGCAGCCCCTTCGCTTACACCGACAAAGTCAATAACCTCGATAGTTGCGTAAATCGTTTTTTTCGGCTTATACATTTCAGAAAGCCGAGCCACTCTGGAATCATCTACAGTAACCACCGCCAGGTTCGGTTCGACTTTGCCGCTGCTATAACCTGTAACCTCCGCCTCGGACTTTGTCAGGGCGTTGAATATGGTGGTTTTTCCCGATTTTGGCTGCCCAATTAATCCTATTTTCATCCTATCCCCCTTTTTTGGGAATCATTACGGTAAACCTTGCATTTCAACAATAAGAGAAGAAAACAAGGGGGTCAAGCATGTTTAATCCCCGCCTGATTGCAATAGTAACCTTCAAAGCGCATCTAAGCAAAGAATTTAAACAAGTCTGCGGATGAGAACGATTTGATTCATTCGGCCTTGCGCCTCATTGAACAAGCGCTTGATGAACCGATGGAATGGATTATATCAGATCAAGTCTATATCGAGTTCTATCGTCTTCTGCGAAACCCGTTAGTTCTCAAAAAACCCCTTGACGCTCCCGGAGCATATGAGCGAATAAACTTCTTCAGGAACCAGTCCGGTTTTCTCCATTGCGGATATGAAACGGGGTGTTTCCAGGAAATGATCCCCTTCCTGGAAAATAAAAAATTCCCCGCATCAAAGACTTTCGATCTCCTCCTGGCAGTTACATTAAAAAAAAACGGAGTAAGAACCTTTTATACAAGGAACGTAAAAAATTTTAGAATTTTTCCCTGGTTCTCCCTAAGTGATCCGATTTCTGATATATAATTTACTATGCCCAAAATGAAAATCGGAAAATGCGATGGCGAGGTTAGCGATCATAAATCTGTTATTCATGTAATCGGCGGGATAGTCGTTACAGGCAAGAAAATCCTTATCGCCCAGAGAAATAAGGGTGGACGCCACTCCCTTAAGTGGGAGTTTCCCGGAGGCAAATGCGAGCCGGGAGAAAAACCGGAAGAGTGTCTGAAGCGAGAATTTCAGGAAGAGTTCGGGGTCGATATTGAGGTGACCGGTTATGCCACTTCAATTAAAAAGGATTACCCTGATTTAAGGCTTAAGCTGGACTTCTATTTTGTAAAGTATAGCGGCGGCTCTCTCTCTCCGAGAGAACACAAGGCGATTGCATGGGTTACTCCGGAAGAACTACCCGACTTTGATCTGGCAGACACGGATGCAGCCGTGGCTGAATATATACAGAGTTACTTTAACCGGCAGCACCGCCGGCATTCAATGCGGCCTGAACACCCTTGCTGAACTCAGTCGGTACGGTGGTCATTCGAGCCGCCAGCTCTTTATCCAGCATCATCAAGCCCTGCGGATTGTCTTGGATAAGTTTCAGTTGGGCGATAATTTCATTATCATTTTTTTCCTCTTCAACCTGCTCGGTTACATACCACTGCAGGAATATCTGGGTCGCATGATCTTTCTCCGCTATCGCTCCTTCCATCAACTCGTTTATGGATTGGGTAATAAACTGCTCATGAGCAAGGGTTTTTTCAAACATATCCAGAGGGTTTTTGAACTCGGCCGGAGGCGTATCTAAGGCTTTTAAAACCGCATGCCCGCCTCTGTCTTTAACGAATTCAAATAATTTCATGGTATGAAGCATTTCTTCATGGTATTGTACCATAAACCAGTTGGCGAAACCTTTTAAACCGATAAAATCGCTGTAGGACGACATGGACATGTAAAGGTAGGCGGAGTACATCTCTTTATTTATCTGGCCGTTTAAAGCCTCTTCCATTTTTTTTGATATCATGTTTAAGCTCCTTTACTTGTAAAACTACAAGCCTTGCATCATCTTTAATTAATAGGGAATATATCCATTTATCTATATAGTAAAACTCTAAAGACTCAAAGTCAATTAAAAAACATTATCAGCGTGTAAGATGCCGGTACTTAATCCTGTGAGGCTGCACAGCAGCTTCGCCGAGGCGCTGTTTTTTATTTTCCTCATACTCCGTAAAATTACCTTCGAACCAGAAGACTTTACTGTCTCCTTCGAAGGCGAGAATATGGGTTGCTATCCGGTCGAGAAACCAGCGGTCATGGCTGATAACGATTACACACCCGGCGAAATTAAGTAAACCTTCTTCCAGGGCCCTCATAGTGTTAACATCCAGGTCGTTTGTAGGTTCATCCAGCAAAAGCACATTTGCCTGCTTTTTCAGCATAAGAGCCAGATGGACCCGGTTGCGCTCGCCGCCGGATAACATATCTACTTTTTTTTGCTGGTCGGTTCCATTGAAATTGAACTGGGAAACATAGGCCCTGGAATTGACCTGCCTGTTTCCAAGCTGGATTATATCATGGCCGCTTGAAATAAGCTCCCAAATGGTCTTGTTCGGAATAAGGTCATCCCTGGTCTGGTCCACATATGCCAGTTTTACCGTCTCACCTACCCAAATCGTTCCGGAATCGGGCTTTTCCTCCCCCACAATCATTCTGAACAAGGTCGTTTTACCGGCCCCATTGGGCCCAATTATTCCGACAATGCCCCCCGGAGGGATTAAAAACGTCATGTTTTCCATGAGTATATTATTTCCGTAGGCTTTGGTGACATTTTCCACCTCTATAACCACATCGCCTAAACGCGGACCAGGCGGGATGTAGAGTTCCAGGTCCTTCTCCCGCTTGGCGCTTTCTTCGCTTAAGAGGTTTTCGTAGGAGGTAATCCTCGCTTTGGATTTAGCATGCCGTCCCCTCGGGGACATTCTGATCCATTCCAATTCCCGCTGCAGAGTTTTCTGCCGTTCCGTCTCCCGTTTTTCTTCCAGTTTCAGCCTGTTCTGTTTCTGTTCCAGCCAGGAGGAATAATTCCCTTTCCAGGGAATTCCCTCCCCGCGGTCAAGTTCCAATATCCACTCGGCAACATTATCCAGAAAGTACCTGTCGTGGGTTACGGCGATAACGGTACCCTCATAGTTTTGAAGATGATGTTCAAGCCAGGCGACACTCTCGGCATCCAGGTGGTTCGTTGGTTCGTCAAGTAACAGGATATCCGGCTTCTTCAAAAGCAACCGGCAGAGAGCTACCCGGCGCCGCTCGCCTCCTGAAAGGATTTTTACAGGGGTAGTTTCCGGAGGACACCGCAGGGCATCCATTGCCATGTTAAGCCGTGAATCAAGATCCCAGGCACCGGCTGAATCGAGCTTCTCCTGCACCTTGCCCTGACGTTCCAGGAGGGCATTCATCTCTTCATCCGACATGGGATTGGCAAATTGTTCATTAATCTCGTCGTAGGTTTTAAGAAGGTTAACAATCTCTTGTACACCTTCTTCCACTATCTCCCTGACTGTTTTCTCATTATCCAGGAGAGGTTCCTGTTCAAGAAATCCGATTGCATAGCCGGGGGAAAGAATTGTTTCTCCATCAAACTCTTTTTCAACCCCCGCCATAATCCTGAGGAGGGTACTTTTACCGGAACCGTTTAAACCGAGGACTCCTATTTTCGCTCCGTAAAAATATGATAGTGAAATATCTTTCAGCACTACCTTCTGGTTGTACTTCCTGCCGACCCGCACCATGGAGTAAATTATCTTATTTGGTTCATTTGCCATAGGTGTATACTACCCCATTGCAGTCTTCGACTGCAATGGACTTAAGATTGTAATATTGCAAAAATCTTGCATAAAA
>JBFMGN010000038.1:0-11912 GCA_040752435.1 Spirochaetota bacterium | reverse complement strand
GCTGCGACTGCTGCAAACATTTCCACAACTCGGTTACACAGGCATCTCCCTTTTCAATCAGGCACAGTATCTTAAGTCGGATTGGATGTCCGCAGACTTTTAAACGTTCGGCGTAGGAATTGATTAAGCTATCTGAACAGCCTATATTATCATTCATTGCACACTAAAGGGTACACCTTTTTCAGTGTTTATTCAAGGTCGCTTATTAAAAATGAACTTGAAGAAATAAGTATCTGTTTATATAGTGTGATTCCATGCACATAACCTATTTAGACTGGGCGGCGACAACTCCTCCTGATAAGGAAATTCTTTCTCAGATGGTTGACGTTGAGTATAAATTTTTCGCTAATCCTTCTTCACCCCACTTCGCCGGCCAGGAGGCCAGGAGGATACTAGAGGATGCCCGAAAGCAATGTGCCTATACCCTGAAATGCAAACCGGATAATATTCTTTTTACATCCGGCGGTACAGAGTCCAACAATATGGTATTATACTCTGTGCTTCAATCCACCGGTAAATCATCAATTGCAGTGTCAGGTATAGAACATGCATCCGTCTATGAATCTGCACAATCTTTGGAGCGCCTTGGAATTACCGCCAGGTTTGTAAATGCGGATACAACCGGATGCATCTCCCTTGAAAAATTGAAAGAATCCATAGATCCCAACACCCGCCTGGTTTCAATTATGTCGGTTAACAATGAGACCGGGGTAATTCAGCCCTTAAGGGAAATTGCGGCCGTTATCCGGGAGGCGGAGTCCCGCTTCGGCCGGCGGATTCATTTCCATACCGATGCGGTCCAGGCCCTGGGGAAAATCCCTTTTTATCCGGCCGAGGTGGATATTGATTCGGCTTCCTTCAGCGGTCATAAGATTTGCGGCCCGAAAGGAATCGGCATGTTATATCTTCGCCGGCCGGTCAATTTTTTATACAAGGGCGGGGGACAAGAACAGGGACTAAGGCCCGGTACGGAGAATCTACCCGGGGTATGGGGAATGGCCAGGGCAGTGGGAAAATATGTCTCGAATCTGGATGAAGATTTACAAAAAGTCCGGGAACAAATGGGCAAGCTTAGGGAAAGACTTACACATATCCGCGGGTGCAGATTCATCATCCAAAATAATGAAAAGAATTGTTCACCTTATATTTTTTCCGCCGCTTTCCCGCCAATTCCGGGAGAGGTTCTCGTAAGAGTATTGAGCGACCGGGGATTCGCCGTATCCACAGGTTCGGCCTGTTCCACCGGTAAAAAAAACCGGACCAGGGTACTTGAAAATATGGGCGTAGATCGGAAAACCGCATTTTCCGCTATCCGAATATCCATCGGCTGCACAACCACGGAGGAAGAAATTTTTAAGTTTTGTAATACTCTTGAACAGGAGGTCACCTTACTTCTTAATACTCTGTAGAGGAAGTAAGAAAAGGAGTTATCGTTACCCTATGCTTCATCTAATTAAAATCGGGGAAATCGCTTTAAAAGGAGGAAACAGGAGCTATTTTCTTAAAACACTGCGGAAAAATATAAAAACAGCTCTTAAAGGCTGCCAATGCACATTCACGGGCAGAGAAGGCAGATATTTCCTCCAAACCGATTTATCAGAAGAAAAAACAGTTGAAGATGCCTTATCAAAAACATTCGGTATTGTTGCCTTTTCAAAAGTCGTAAGAATTGAAAAGACTATAGAAGCTATCGAAGAGAAGGCTCTGATGCTGTGCGAAGAACTTCTTAAAAAGAGAATGGGAACGCGTTTCAAGCTTGAGGTAAGGCGCCAGGACAAAAGTTTTTTTCTAAACTCCTATGAAATTGCATGCAGAATCGGTGATCGGCTGATAAAAAAATACTCTGAGTTAACAGTTGATGTTCACAAACCAGATTGGAAGATACACATTGAGCTTAGAGAGAAGGGGTTGGTCTATGGGCCGCAAACAGCCGGTCCGGGGGGGCTGCCCGTCCGATCGGCCGGAAAAGGCGTTCTTCTCCTATCAGGGGGCATTGATTCCCCAGTCGCCGGTTATCTGCTTGCCAAGCGCGGTGTAAAATTAACCGCCGTCTATTTTCACGCCTATCCCTTCACCTCCCATGCAGCCAGGGATAAAGTTATCTCACTGGCGAAAATTCTTTCCCCCTACCTGTGCGGGGTAGACCTTTTTGTGGTACCATTTACGGATGTACAAGCCCTCATAAGACAGAAGGCCAGGGAAGAAGAAGCCACCCTGCTTATGCGGGCCTGCATGATGCGAATGGCCGGCATGATCGCAGAGAAATACTTAAGCCTTTGCCTGGTGACCGGAGAATCGTTAAGCCAGGTGGCAAGCCAAACCCTGGAAAGTATTCGTTTTACCGGCAGTATGAGTGAATTGCCCGTTTTCAGGCCTTTAATAGGGTTTGACAAGAAAGACATAATCGAAATAGCCCGTAAAATCGGCACTTTTGAAACATCAATATTGCCATACGAGGACTGCTGCACTCTTTTTTCGCCCAGGCATCCCCTGTTAAAACCGGATTTAGCGAGAATGCAGACTGCCTACGAAAGGCTCGAGGCTGATGATTGTTTAAAAAAGGCCGTAGAATGCGCCGAACTGATCCGGTGCTGACTTCAGGCGTTTATCGCTTCTCTTTTTCCCCCACTGCCGTTGTCTCCACCACTTACGGAAGCATCACTGGCTTTAGTACTTTCCGGAGTCTCGCTCTTGTTCGCATTCTTAGAACCGTTATCGTCTTTTCCGGAACTTATACCATACCCCACGGAGGATTTTTTATTGTCGGTTACATAGAAGCCGCTGCCTTTGAAAATAATCCCCAGACCTCCTCCGATAAGACGCCTTACTTCCCGGCTGCACCGGGGACACTCTTTTAACGGGGCGTCATTCATACTCTGAAAAACTTCAAATTTATGGCCACAAGTCTTACATTCATAATCATAGCTCGGCATTGCATCTACCTCTGACAATAAGAAAAATGATATATAATATATGTGTGATGATAATATATACATAATATTTTCAATTGGCAATACGAAGGATCAGGTTTTTTTGCCGGTAATACCATCGAGTCGAACAGGTATATTGTGTTCGGAGAGATACATCTTTATCTGCGGTATCGTAAAACCCTGAATATGCACCATGGACGCAATTAATGCGGCATCAGCCTTGCCTCTGGTAAGAACCTCAGCGAGGTGCTGCATTTCCCCTGCCCCTCCGGAAGCGACAACGGGAATCCCCACAGCTTCCGATACCAGTTTTGTAACATTCAATTCGTATCCCTGCCGCGTACCGTCTGCATCTATAGAATTAAGCACTATTTCTCCGGCGCCAAGCTGCTCAGCTTTTTGCGCCCAGGCAAGAGCATCGAGTTCCGTGGGAGTCCTGCCTCCATTTATTACAACTCTGTACCCGGAAGGCATACATAAGTCTTTTACAACATCCAGACCGAGAACGACACACTGCCGGCCGAATAATGCGGCTCCTTCTTCAATTATCTGCGGGTTCTTTACCGCCTGCGAGTTAACGCTTATCTTTTCTGCACCTGCGAGGAGAACACGCCGTATATCCTCCACCGATCCGATCCCTCCACCGACGGAAAAGGGTATGAATATTTTTTCGGCCACCCGCTGCACAACGTCAATCATTATTCCGCGGTTTTCAGAAGAAGCAGTAATATCATAAAAAACAAGTTCATCGACACCCTGGTTGTAATAATCCTCCGCCATGGCAACCGGATCGCCGATATCGATATTACCTTTAAATTGAATTCCTTTTGTGGCCTTACCGCCCTTCACATCAAGGCAGACTATAATCCTTTTTAATAACATCGCGCCTTCCCGCCAATTTTCATTAAAGATCCCATTAAGCTCAACTATAAAGCGAGGAAGTTTTCAAGAAGCTTAAGGCCGTACCTTCCGGATTTTTCCGGGTGGAACTGAACTGCGAATATATTATCCCTATGGAGGCCGGAAGAAAATTCAATTCCGTATTCCGTCCGGCACATTTCTTCATCCTCATGTGCCAGAGAAGGATAGTACGAATGAACGAAATAAAAAGAGGAACCTTCTGGAATTCCCTTAAAGAGAGTATTATCCTTTACTTCCGCCTGGTTCCAGCCCATGTGGGGGACCTTCAATCCCGGATAAGTATCAAATCTTTTTACAGTCCCCCGGATCAAACCGAGACACCCGGCCTCCCGTTCCTCGGATTTTTCAAGGATAATCTGGCAGCCTAGACAAAGGCCAAGGAAATACTTTCCGCTTTCTACGAATTCCAGGATAGCTTGATCAAGCCCCACCTTCCGCAGGCTTTGCATGGCTGAAGCGGCCTCTCCAACCCCCGGAAAAATCAGTTTGTCCGCTCTCAGAAGTTCGTCCGGATCAGCGGAAATGCTTAACTCCGTCTGTAAATATCGTAAGGCAGTTTCTACGCTCTTAAGGTTCCCCGCCGAATAATCCACCACCCCGATTTTCATTCTTCGGCTCTTAAACGGATAATTTTATAAAGATCATCTTCTGCTAACACTATCCCCCCGATTCTGACATAATTGCCGTCGACCTTTATTTCCACGCTGCGAGGAAGGGTTTTAATATCACCGATCCCCTCTTTTCTCATCCAGACAACAAGCATAAGCTTTGAAAGCCCGGCAAGAAGGACGGCATCCTTCTCGCTGGCCATCTCGAAGACCCCATACACAGTATAGAACTCTCCTCTCGTATGCAGAAACGTAAACCACACTGCCTTCAGAGGAAACTGGCCCGAGTCGACCGGTAACTGGAGCAGCGTCTCTTTACCGGGCTTCGGAATAAAGAGGACAATATCCGAAACCCCGAATTCCCGGCGGAGTTCTTCCGGCATCTTAATTCTAGAATGCCCTTGATACCTTTGCCCTATTTTTTCAACCGATTCATTGGTGACCCAGATCATGCCGCTTTGGGGTATGGCCAGCTCAATACCGGTGTTACTGTTATTCCAGAACTGGAGGAGGCCTTTAACCTTCTTCCAGTTTTTATCCGAACCAAGTTTCAGTTCCAGAGCGCCTTTGGGGTAATTCCCCCTGGCTACAAGGTAGAAAATAGAATTACCATTCCCGGATAGCTTAAGACCCGCAAAAAAGGTATCTGTCCTTTTTAGTGCAAATTCAAGCAGAGATTCGCCCATAGCCGACACTAATAGCTTTTTAACAATGTTCGTATTCTTTCTTACATCGATCTTAAGATACATGGAGCAGTCGTCGGGCAGAAAATCAATACTTTCCTCAAAGGGAGGTAACCTGGGAACGCTGGCACAGCCAAATAGAAGGAAAATGGCCGCTAAAAGGGTAAGAATGGTTATTAATGTCTGCCGGATGGATGATATCATCAATTATCACGTTGCCTTTGAGACTGCTATAAAACAGCCTTCATCTCCGCATTCGATCTCCGTTGCAGCTTCCCGCTTTTCCCAGAAAAAGGCAACCGTGAGGGTTTCCGATATCAGATAATCCTTAAAGGCTTCAACTGCTTTTTTTACGGCCGCGGAGCCGTAAACATAGAGATTAATCCGGTCGGTAACATCAAAACCGGTTTCTTTCCTCAAACTCTGAACATAGCGGACAATATCTCTCACCAGGCCTTCATGAATAAGTTCTTCCGTCAATTCCGGCTCCAGGGCAACGGTGAGGGAGCCTTCGTTCAATACTTTCAGGTTTTCTTTTTCAAACCGCTGAACTGTTACCTGATCCGTTGTCAGGTCAAGATTTTTCGTTCCCAGATTGATGGATAGAGTGGCGCCGTTAAGAAGACTCATGATTTCCTTCTTATCGAGCTTTTCAATTCTCTCTGCGGCGATCTTCATATCACTTCCCAGTTGCTTCCCAAGAATTCTGTAATTAGGCTTTACCTTATATTCGACCAGCTCTTCTTCATTTTCCCGAAAAATAACTTTTTTAACGTTAAGTTCTTCCCGTATTATGTCCTCCATTTCCCTTAAAACTTTTTTCTCTCCCTGGTTCCTGGTTACCAGGTGCAAGGCTTTAAGAGGCTGCCGGGTTTTAAGGTTAAACATACTGCGTAAAGCCCTGCCCATAGATACCGTCTGCCGGGCTATTTTCATCTTCTGTTCCAGGTCGGAATCCCGCAAGCTTTCGTTGGGCACGGGGAAATCGGAAAGATGGATGGATTCCGGCATATCAGCGGTTTTAATATTCTGATAAATCTCTTCGGTAATGAAGGGCAGAAAAGGCGCGGCAACCAGAATCAGTTTTAATAACACTGAGTAGAGCGACTGATACGCCTGTTCTTTATCCAAATCATCTTCAGACCGCCAGAATCTCCGCCTGGAACGCCTTATGAACCAGTTATTCAATAGATCGATAAACTCGATAATCGGGTCGATAGCCTTCTGCAAATCGTACAGATCCATGTACCGGGTTACATCGGCTACAAGCCGTTCGGCTTCCGATGAAATCCACCGGTCCAGAGGATTTTGCGGATTCACAGGCGGCTTATCAGGCTGTTTATGGTCGATATTGGCGTAGGTTACAAAGAATGTGTATGCATTCCACATGGGAATGATGACGCTTTTCAGTATCTCCCTTACACCGTCATCTGAATACCGCAAGTCCTCCGCTTTCACTACCGGCGAATCCACAAGGAACAAACGGAGAGCATCCGCCCCGAATTTGTCCATGACATCCTTCGGATTGCTGAAGTTTCTAAGGGATTTGGACATCTTCTTTCCTTCCTCCGCCAATACAAGCCCATTAACTACGATGGTTTTGGACGGCGGCTGGTCGAAAAGAGCGGCGGCAAGAACAGTCAAGGTGTAAAACCATCCTCGGGTTTGATCCAGCCCTTCGGAGATAAAATCCGCCGGGAAATGTTGTTCAAAATGGTTTTTATGTTCAAAAGGATAGTGATTCTGGGCATAGGGCATAGCGCCGGATTCAAACCAGCAGTCGAGAACCTCCGGTACCCGCCTCATTGTTCCTCCGCAGGCACAGGGATAGGTAATGTCGTCTACAAAATGCTTATGCAGATCCTTAACCTTCTTACCGGATCGTTCTTCAAGTTCCGTTCTGGAACCGATACACTCCCGGGTATTACAGGAATCACATGTCCAGATAGGGATAGGATTACCCCAGTAACGGTTCCGGGAAATCGCCCAGTCTCTGGCGTTCTCCAGCCAGTTTCCAAAGCGGCCTTCCTTCAAGTGTTCAGGCATCCAGTATATTTGCCTGTTGGCCCTGAGCATACTCTCCTTTATTCTGTCGATCCTGACAAACCATGAAGAAACGGCGCGGTAGATTAAAGGGGATTTACACCGCCAGCAATGGGGATAACTATGGAGGCAACTGCCCTGCTTAACGAGTTTCTTTTCGTTTTTTAGTCGTTCGATTATTTTTTTATCCGCCTCTTTGACGTAAATACCTTCATAGTCTTTGACTTCGCCGGTAAACTTGCATTCTTCGTCGATTGGGCAGACAACGGGAATTCCCGTATCTTTCAAGGTATTATAATCATCCTCCCCGAAACCGGGGGCCGTATGTACAATACCGGTACCATCTTCAGTTGAAACATAACCGGCGTTAAAAACTTTGAAGGCCCCTGCTTTTGTAAGGTGGGCGAAATACGGGAACAGGGGTTCATATTCGATGCCTTTAAGGTCCCCCCCCTTCAATTCGGCGACTATCTCGTACTCGCCCTTATCCCTGTAATATGCGGGAAGCCTGTCTTTAGCAAGTATATAGTACTCCGCACCATCCTTAACTTTGACATAATCGATATCCGCACCTAATACCAGAGCAAGGTTTGATGGCAGGGTCCACGGGGTGGTAGTCCAGGCGAGTATATAAGTAGCCTCTTCGTTTTTTACTTTAAATTTGACCGTAATTGACGGATCATGAACATCAAGATACCCGCCTAAGTTGAGCTCATGGTTGGAAAGCACCGTAGAACAACGGGGACAGTAAGGCAGGATATAATATCCTTCGTATAAAAGATCCTTGTCCCAGAGCTGTTTTACCACCCACCAGATAGATTCCATATAATCTGGATCCATGGTTTTATAATCATTATCAAAATCTACCCACCTTCCAAGCCTGTTTACAATACTTCTCCATTCACTTGTAAATCGGAGGACAATGGACCGGCACGCTTCGTTAAATTCGGCAATCCCGTACTCTTCAATCTGCCTTTTCCCGGAAATACCAAGCTTTTTTTCCATCTCGTACTCTACCGGAAGGCCATGGCAGTCCCAGCCGAATCTCCGTTCAACCTTCCAACCTTTCATCGTCTTAAAGCGGGGAATAATATCTTTAACGGTGCCTGGAACAAAATGCCCGAAATGCGGCAGGCCGGTAGCAAAGGGAGGGCCGTCATAAAAAACAAATTCCTTACACCCCTCCCTCTGTTCTACGGATTTTTTAAAAATATTATTTTCCTGCCAAAAAGCGAGAATTCTTTCTTCTATTTCAGGAAAACTGACTTTCGGATCAACGGGTTTATACAACATTTCCTCCAGAACTATTATACTATTCCTTCGCCCGACATGGCTTAAGCCATACATTATGTCACCAGTTTATGGGCTATTTTATGGAAATCGGTCAAGGGGTGTCAAGACAGGGACGGAATAAGAGTTTTAGCCTTTTCAAATTATAAAAATACAGGTACTATCCCTTAAAAAAGAGTTGTACAGCGGTACGGTTTTGCCATGAAATATTTTTTTGATATTTTGGTTTTCACAATCAGCGGTATTATCCTTCTTACCCATATTGTTCTCTCTATAGGTATTTTCAGAATACGAATAACGGAAAAAAAACAAAAAAAACGGTACCGGAAAGTAACCAATACAATTTCGGTTATTGTGCCTGCAAAGGACGAGGAACAAACCCTCCCACTCTGCCTCCAGTCTCTTGACAGGCAGAGTATTAAAAATTTTGAGCTTATCCTGGTAAACGATCGATCTACAGACAATACTTTAAAGATAATGTCGGATTACCGGAGGCTGCATCCAGGCAGTATCAAAGTAATAAATCTGACGGAAAACCAGGATAAAATAAATCCGAAACAGTATGCCTTGACAAAGGGAATAGAGGTATCCACTGGAGCCGTCCTGCTGTTTACCGATTCCGACTGTATTGTGCCGGCATCCTGGGTAGAGGAAATGGCATTACATTTCGAAGATCCCGCTATCGGTATAGTGACCGGAACAATTCATACGATTCCCGGTACTACTTTTCTTTCAAAGTATCAGGCTTTTGATCATGTTTTCAGGTATTTTTATACCGCCGCAACTGCGGGCTTAAGCAGCGCCAGCGGTGGTTTTGGTAATAATCTGGCTATCCGGAGGAAAGCCTTAAGCGCTATTGGGGGGTATGAATCCATCAAACCCTCGGTAACCGAAGATGCAACCCTTATTGCCGCTGTCAGGAATCATTCCAAATATAAAATACAGGCGCTTACATCGGTTCAGATTAAAGTGCTGACTTCTCCGCTTAATGACTGGAAAGCGCTGCGTTCCCAGGAACTTCGATGGAGTACCGGCGCTATATTCGCGCCGGACTCTTTAACCCGTTGGGGCTACCGAATAATCATGCTGTACCTGGCACTTGGGGTGTTACCTGTTCCATTTATATTCCTTTGGCCCGTGCTTGCAGTTCTTACAACTTCGTCTTTTTCCAGCATGCTTCTAATTGCAGTCCTCGCAGGACTATTCTCCCGGATGGAGCTCTTTGGTTATTGGGTATTACTGCTTCCCCATATTTGCTTTTCAATGGTATACTATCTTTATATCACCCTGCTTACATTTCTTCACGTTCCCCTCGAATGGAAGGGAAATAAGTTAATAAAAATTTAAAGATTGAATTGAATAATTATCTTCTGTATACTTCTACCCTTTAAGGGAAAGAGCGTATGTTAAAGGAAAAGTACTGGGTGGGAATTGATGTGGGCTCGATAACCGTTAAAATCGCGGTGGTCGATCCTGTTACTAATGCCCTTTTATTCTCCCGTTACATACGGCACAACGCCGATCAGGCCAGATCCGTTTTTGAAGTACTGTCATTTACCCATGACGCCTTTCCTGAAGCTGATTTCGATGTAGTTGTATGCGGCAGCGGCGGGCTGCCCATTGCAAAAGAGCTGAATGTACCTTTCATCCAAGAGGTTGTTGCCAACTCCATAGCAATACGAACTTTTTATAAAAATGTTCGGGTGGCTATCGAACTCGGCGGCCAGGATGCAAAAGTTATCTTTTTCAATCAGGATGCATTAACCGGACAGCTTATTGCATCGGATATGCGAATGAATGGGAGCTGCGCGGGGGGAACAGGTGCTTTTATCGACCAGGTGGCCGAGCTTCTGAATATAAAGACTGAGGATTTCGGACAATTGGCCGATAAAGGCAGAATCGTATATGATATTTCAGGGCGGTGCGGTGTTTTTGCGAAAACCGATATCCAGCCCCTCTTAAATCAGGGCGCTGCCAGGGAAGATATCGCTCTCTCGAGTTTTCATGCCATAGCAAAACAGACAATCGGCGGGCTTGCCCAGGGGCTTGACATAGCACCACCGGTAATTTTTGAGGGAGGGCCCCTCACCTTTAACCGACGGCTGGTAGAGGTATTCAAAGAACGACTGTCATTGCACGCGGCTGATATAATTATTCCGGACAGGCCGGAGATAATAGTCGCCCACGGCGCTGCTCTTTCGGTCGGGGTAATGTTCTCCGATAAAGTTAACCGTTATGACAAAAAAAATTCTCTCATATCCCTTAAAGACTACATTCAGTTTAAAAGAATTCAAAATGCTTCGAGTACGAAACTATTTTTCACCAACTGTGAAGAAAAGACCGATTTCTATACCAGGTACCCGGTGAAGGAGTTTAAAAGGAAGATGTTTCCTGCGGGTTTAAGGGTAAAAGCCTACCTGGGAATCGATGCAGGTTCTACCACGACGAAATTCGTCCTGCTGGACGAAAACTCGGAAGTAATTTATAAGTATTATTCGCCTAACCGCGGTGACCCGTTGAGAACGATAAAGTACGCCCTTTTAGAGATGAATGAAACTTACAAGCAGGCAGGTGTTGAACTTGATATCCAGGGTGCAGGGACAACAGGTTATGGTGAAACTCTTTTTTCAAAGGCGCTCCACGCCGATTTCCATAATGTGGAGACGGTCGCCCATGCGGAAGCGGCGCAGAGGTATGTGGACGATGCGACTTTTATTCTGGATATCGGCGGCCAGGATATGAAGGCCTTAAGCCTCAAAGGCGGCATCATAACCGGAATTACCTTAAATGAGGCCTGTTCAGCCGGCTGCGGGTCTTTCGTGGAAACTTACGCACGGTCACTGGGTATCCCGGTGGAAGAAATCGCGTCCCGGGCGTTTAAAGCCCAACACCCTTCCAGGCTCGGTTCACGCTGCACTGTTTTCATGAACAGTTCAATAATTACCGAACAAAAAAACGGCCAATCAACGGAAGACATACTGGCCGGAATCTGCCGATCAATTATAGAAAACGTTTTTACCAAAATTATCCGTATTTCAAATCTTGACAGTCTGGGTAACAGGATTGTTGTTCAAGGCGGAACTTTTAAAAATGATGCTGTCTTAAGAGCTTTTGAACAGTATCTCGGAAAACAGGTGATCCGTCCCCCTTTTCCGGGAGAAATGGGTGCCATCGGAATAGCCTTACTAACCAGGAAATTTATAAAAGAGAAGCTTAAGGCAGGCAGATATCAGAGCAGCTTCATCGGTTTAGAGGCATTAAAAGACTTTGAATATGAGAAAAAGCCTGGACTCGTATGCCAATTCTGTTCCAATAACTGCACCAGGACCCTGGTCAGCTTTAATGACGGTACCTCTTATATTACCGGAAACAGGTGTGAACGGGGAGAGATAGTAGGCGACATTCACGATCCAATTGTTAAAAACAGACTGGCCGAA
>JBFMGN010000379.1:0-4332 GCA_040752435.1 Spirochaetota bacterium | reverse complement strand
CGCCTCCAGATACCGCCAGCTTGGTGAACCAGAATAACTGCCTTTGTCGTAGAATATCAGGCCTCCGGCCGGGCCTGTATCTCGAAGGGCATAGGTGGTCGTCCACTTCGCGTACAGGGTCACATTTGCTGCTCCCATCAGGAAGGTCTGCCCCTGGGTGTAAGTCGTGCCATTTCCGTCGGCCTGCGTGTTCCAGCCATTAAAGGTGTAACCGGTTTTAACCAGGCTGCCGGTATTGCCGGGCACCGTAACGGTCTGGCCTTGCTCATAGTTGGTGGAGTCGGTCGGGACAGTCCCGCCGGTATGGCCGTTGCCGTTATAGGTCACGGTATAGGTGAGGGTAGTATCGCCGGGTGGTGTTCCGTTGCCTGCCGTCCCTGCCGCAACCTCCTTCACTACATCCAAAAGCGGATTGGGGCAGGCGACAAGCAGGCTAAGGCATACCACTACCATAAGCGATTGTATTGCTTTTAATACCGAGGCTCTTGCAAAAATAGTAAGCCCCCTTCGAGGGCGAGAAGTTCGGGTCAGCATATTGGGTAGCCGCGGAATCACGTTTACCCCGAAGGGGAGAAAGACGCGGAAGGCTGCAATAATTGATACCTTTTCCGAGTATTTCCGTGTTTTTCCGTGGCTAATATTTTCCCTGATTTTTGAAATTGGCTCGGCCTTCACTCTTCCTGCCATAGCATGACCTCCTTTGCCTGGCTGATCTCAGCCGCTCTTGAAGCTTCTTCCCCCCGCAAATCCAGGTAGGCAAATCTTAAGGCCAGATCGGGATCTTTCCGCTTCAATTCCTCATACGTCCTTTTAACCAGCCCGTAGTTTTCCAGCTCATGATTCACCCGCGCCATGCATAAAAGTACATTCGGATTCTCAGGCTCTTTTTTGTAGGCCCGCTCGTAGTACCCCAGGGCTTTATCCATTTTCTTGTCCAGGTAATAAATATTTCCCAGGTTAAGCAGGGCCGGAATGTAGTCGCCTTTTATCAGCGCCTTCTCAAACTCCCGCTGGGCACGCTCCATCAGCCCGTACCTGGCATACAGCGCCCCCAGCTTGTTGGCCGTCTTCTCCGTCGCCCCGCCCTTCTGCAGCTCTGCCTGCAGCTTCGCCACCTGCGGGTAAATCTCTAAGTCGATAAAGCGGACTACCTCCTCCAGGTAGGCGCTAACCACCTTGTCCCGCTCCGGCAGACTAAGGCGGACCTCAGCCCCGGGCAGACCCACCGGCTCGTACAGCCGCCATGCCTCGTGCACCGGGTAGAACCCGGCCTGTTGTCGGGCGCTGTTCTCCCGCCACTCTTTGGCTCCGGTCTGCCAGGCCTTCAAAAAGCCGCCCTCCCGTTCGGTCACTTCAATCGGGATCCAGGCTTTCTCGTTCATAAAAATCAGCTCATCCGCCCGTAAGAAGCTCTTCCTGGCCTCTTCCGGCTGCATATCCAGCGCAAAGGCCATCAAGATATGCCCCGGAACAGTAATGAAGGCCGTCTCTACCCCCACCGCCTCAATCAGCGCACTATAGAGGATCGAGAGGTCGTCGCAGTCACCCGCCCGGTATTCCAGGCTCTGCCTGGGAAACTGCAGAAAATCCACCACCGTCTGCTGCTGTGAGAACTCGGCATAGGGTGTCTTGGGGTCCACCACGTAGGTCAACCCATACTGTAAAAGCGCTTCATGGATGGCAAGGGCCGACAGCAGGTTAGGGTTGACCGCCCGGCTCCCCTTGCCCTTCACCATCCCGGCCACATTCTTGGCAAAGGTTAAGACCGCCGGGTCTTTGGCTGTAATAAAGGCGGCCGCCTTCCGGTCATCGTCCCAGGTTAAGGCATTCCGGTCGTAGATTCTGATCGTCTCAATTACTTTCTCTTCCCGCACTTCACCATTCAGACTGTACTCAAGCTGGATCTCCGCCGCCACCTTCGTTGCCTCGGTTATCTCCAATACCCGGTCGGTAAACAGGGCATACAGCTCAATGTCCTTTGATTCGCCGGCCTTAAGCTCTTTCGGAGCCTCGCACGCCTTGGGGGCATCCATGTACTGCTTGATCAGGAAACTCACCTTTATCTCCGTGACTGGCGTCTCCCCCGTGTTGGCAAGCACTGCTCTGGCGACCGGGTGATTATCGTAGTATTTATGAAATACGGGAAACACATTCTCAAACTCAAGCGCGCTGAGTTCAAGGACGGTCCGCTTCTGCTCAGTTTTTCCGGCCGGGGCTGTTTTAAGCGGTTCCGGCTGCACCGGTGTCTTGGCCGGTACGGTCTCCTTTACTCCGGCCGGAAAATGATAGCCGGTAGCGATGGAGACATGCATGCCCTGGAACAGCCCGAAGTAGTTGGTGTACCCTGTGCCTAGTCCGAGACTTAAGCTCCTGAACGGGTAAAAGTGAAGACCGGCGTCCGCGGCCAGATACGGATTTCCACCGCCGCCGGGTTTTGCCAGCTCGTTCATAAAGCCGTAATAATAGCCGCCGGTCAAGCCGGCCTTCACACCGAGCCAGGGCAGGATGAGATAGGCCATCCCTGCTCCTGCCCCGAACCGGATGAGGGAAACGGATTGTTTTATTTCCGGCGCGTTTTTGATGGTATGGAGACCGTAGCCCAGTCCGCCGCTGAAATACAATGGAACCCCGGCAAGCCGGAACTCGCCCGAGAGCCCGGCTGAACCGGCCAGGCCGAAATAGCCGGCGCTGCCTCCAAGAGGGATCTCAAGCGCCGGAGACAAGTACAAAGAAAAGAGGGATTCCGCGCCGGAACTCTGTAAACTGCCTGCAAGGAAAAAAATTAAAAATAAGGTATATATTTTTCTTTTCATAAACACCCCCGGATACCTGCCTTCGGATTGCAATCAATGAATGCTGGCCGAATTTAAATAGCAGGCCATATGAACCCCCTTTTAATTCTAGACCCGCTAAGACTGATCTACAAGTACCGAATTGGGGTGAATTTCCCTCACCTTTTTGGGTGAGGGAAAAAACGGCGGTGTAACAGGCTTTAACCCAAACGAACGAATCGGGCTGAGAATGATTTTAAGACTGTCTATTCTGTTTTATTAAATTAATCAGTTCTATCTTGTTTTGAACATGACACTTATGATAAATATTTTTGATATGGGTTTTTAAGGTATTGATCGACATGTTTAATTTATCACTGATTTCTTTATGTTCCAGCCCCTGGACCAATAAGGAAACAACTTGTACCTGCCGCGGTGTAATTCCGAATTTTCTGCAATTTTGTTTAATAATAAAAAAAGTATCTTCATGATCTCTTTCCCGTTCGATTACACTGATTATCTTGTTCTCAATTTCCTGAATCTGCCGTTTTTTCTGCTCATCCTTCAGTTTAAGAATCGAATTTATTTTGGCGCGTAACTCTTCAATGGAATAGGGTTTAAATATGAAATCAACCGCGCCTGAGGAGAGGCCCGCCTGCTTTGTCCTTTCCTCCGATAACGCCGACAGAAAGATAATCGGAATGCTTTTGTATTTCTCTTTTTTTAATAGTTCATTATAAAACTGAAAGCCGTCCATTACGTCCATCATGATATCGGCAATGATAATATCCGGATAAGGCATAATATCAATCTTATCCAGTGCTTCTTTTCCGTTAAAAGAATAAAAAACGTTATAGTGTGACAGTAAAGATGACTGCAAAAAGGCCAGGTGATCTTTATTATCCTCAATAATAAAGACAGTCTGCTTATCCTTTTGATATGATTCACTTTTAAGATCGACCTTGTTAAAAGAATTTATCGGTTGGGAAAAGTCAATCCCTGCTTGTGGATGTACATTTTCAGCTTTTAATTTTTGAAAGAAGATTGTAAAGGTCGAGCCCTGACCGTAATCGCTTAATACAGTAATCTCACCCCCAACTTCATCGATAATTTTCTTGACGATATTCAGTCCCACACCAATGCCCTGGATATTCAGTTTCTTATGGGATAGCTGGTGATAAGGTTCAAATATTTTGTCGATTTGATCGCTTGACATACCTATCCCTGTATCGGAGATCTCAAGGCATACCCGCTCTTCTTTATCGCTGTAAAGGCGGACTGAAATTCGGCCGGAAGTTTTGTTGTACCGAATAGCGTTGTCCATCAGATTATTGATAATCCGGTCTAATGCAAATGGATCGATACCGATAATTTGAGTTTTTTCGATTTCACTATCTATTTTTAAACCTTGTTTCAAAGCGGCAAGCTCAAATATCTTCAGTTTTTTACTAAGAGTTTCTGAAAGATCAATAATCTGGTTGTGATTATACACGGGTATTTTTTTTTCAAATTTCTCAAAATCCAGAACATTGACCATATTACGTAACAGTATTTTAAAATT
>JBFMGN010000378.1:0-4334 GCA_040752435.1 Spirochaetota bacterium | reverse complement strand
ATCACGGTCAGGGCTTTTGCAAGAGCCGAATAGCCGCCTGCGGCAATATATTCTGTAATATCAGTGGGATCTATGACACCATTCTCTTTCAGTACGATGCGGTGCTGGACTTTATAAAACGGGATGCTATCCGGGCTTCTAACCCTTTCGCCGGTCTCCGGGCTTTCATAGAGAAGACGTTCAACCACCCTGTCGCCCAAAACGGACTCCCTGAAAATCTCGTCCACATCCGGCTCCTCAACCCCCATGTAGAGAATATCCTCCGGTTCAACGACGACAATCGGTCCCCGTTCACATAAACCATGGCACCCAACGCATTTGGTTGTAATTTCCACCTGCTCCCCGGACTGCCCGGCGGCTTGATAAAACAACTCTAACAGTTTACGGGAGCCTTTAGCCGCACAGCCCGTGCCGATACACACCCGGACCGTCTTGATAGCCGGTTTCCGTTTTTTAAGCACTTCGTTTCGCAGGCTTTCGAGTTCAGCCGGGCTTGAAACTGCCTTATTAACCATTACCGCCAAAACTTCACCCATCCTTGCCCGGATTGTTTTCATCGGAGGGAAGTCGGCGGATAATTTTAATGGCTTTTTCAGGAGTCACACCGTCATAGTACTGCCCGTCCACCAGCATTAACGGCGCTAAAGCACAGGCGCCTACACAGTTGACCGCATTAAGCGAAAAAAGCCTGTCCTCAGTGGTTCCGCCCGGTTCAACTTTGAACTCATCACAGATCGCAGCCGACACCTTATCGGCCCCTTTCAGATAGCACACCGTCCCCATACAGAGGGTGACTTCATGTTGCCCTTTCGGAGCAAGCCGAAAGGATGAGTAAAATGTGGCCACTCCGAAGATATGGATTAAGGGTATTTTCAATTCCTGGGCCAGCAGGCGCAATTGATCCGCCGGAAGATAGCCTGCTTCCGCCTGCAAATCCTGTAACATGGGTATGAGCATTCCGACATCACCTTCATACCGCGCGGCAATTTCTCTAACAATCCCGTTCATACCACCACCTGCCCTTAGCATGCCCTAGACCGGTTCAATCGTCACCTCTTTTCCCAGCTTCTTAAGTTCATCCGCAATCTCTTTGACCACCGCCAGGCGTATACCGAGCTGGTCCGGGAGTTCCGGATTCTGATGAGCCGGATTAACCGCCTGGCCGACAATAAAATGCACATGATCCACCTCCAGCAATAAACGCAGCAGGCTGGAGGCGCCGTCAACCTGGAACCGTACCGTCTTTTTTTCCGCACCGTTTAGAAGCAAATTACTGACTTTCGTAAGGGTTAAAATTCCCTCACTCACAATATCGATCCCTTCTATCCGCCCGATAGGGGGTACATCCGGAGTCATAGTTTTAAGATCCACCTCAAGCGCTTTGCCTGAATAGCGTGCGACGAGCTTGGCCGTTGTCCCGCCGCAAACCGCCCTCCTCCCCGGTCGGCTTAAAAAGCTCTTCACCAGTTCCGCGTCTTCGCTCTTTTTTGCGGGCGGACCGGTCAAGACGGTGGCGGCCAGTTTTTTCCTGACCTTTATCACTGCAACACTGACATCATCCCCGGGCGGACCCGCATACAATTCACTGACCGCCTCCCCGACCCGGTCTGCCAGATCCTGAGCCGTTATATCGGGATGGGCCTGCTCTCGGATGAACTCCGCCGCCTTTTCCCAGCCCCAGCCAAGAGGGTAAACGCCTCCGATACCGGCATTGATCACCCCGTCGGAAACAAAGACGATCCAGTCACCTTCTTCGAGATCCAGAAGAGATTCGCGGATATTCTTGCCTTCTATACATCTTTCCTCAAAAAAAATCGGCTGCAAGAATCGCTTTCTTAAAAGGATCGCGGCGGGGGAATCATACTCGACCAGCCTGGCAAACCCCGGGGTGAAAAACTGCGCGATGGCAAAAGTACTGTAGGCGAGATTGCGTTCACGGCACAATGGCAGCGTTTCGCTTAAGGTCTGAACAACCTCGCTTAATGGAAGTTCATTCTCAAGCATGTGCATGGCGATACGGGTGGTAAGGGTCGCCAGGATATTGGCCTTAACACCGCTTCCCAGCCCATCCGCCAGGGACAATGTCACCGAATCAGTATGCCGTGAGACAGCCAGACTATCTCCGCAGAGTTCCTCGCCTTTTTTATGAATTTGCCGGGAACCCCATTCATAGTAAAGTCTCATTTGGAATCTTCTCTTTCAAAAAGCGACATCAGCTTGACCAGCAAAACCTTGGTTTCCGCCGTTGTTTCTCCTAAAAGCCTTGCAATCTCCTGGGCGGTTTTCATCTGCCGGGATATCACTTCCTGCGCTCGTTCCAGGGTTTGAGCTCTTAAATCTCGTAAATGCTTTTTTGCCTCTTCCTCTTCCGAAATATCGATAAAAATGCCACAGTACAGGTCTTCTCCCTCTATGGGGAAAATTCCAACCCGGTAGTGCACTCCAAGTTCAGGGCTGCTTTCCTTGATCATAAGCCTTCCGCCGCCGGCTATAGCTCTTTCAAAACAGTCCGAATGAAGAAATTTGGAAGCCGGTTCTCCAAGAATTTTCTGACCGGCACAATGGAACATCTCCTGAAATGAAGGGTTCACAAAGTGGATGAGGGTATTACTATCCACCGTCAGAACACCGTTGGGAGTCTGCAGTAGAATTGCGTTTACGTGTGCCGGTGTCTCCAGAGTGTAGTCCTGTTTAACCGATTCTTGTTCTTCCACCGCCGTCCTTGTTTACTACTCCTGTTTATTAGTTGCTTCGCCGCTAAAAGGAAGGATACACCGTTCTTTAAAGAATGTGACCGCTTCCTCCACATTCAGACTGGTAAAGGCTTCATCGTTGATCTGCCAGTTAATGCCCTTACCGCACCGCTCCATGCAGAAGGAACCCATTAATTCAATTTTATCACCCAGACCGTGCCTTTTCAGCAGTTCATTAAACCGAACGATTACATCCCGTGCACCTTTTATATGACATGAACTGCCGACGCAGACGGTCACCGTTATCATGTAATTACGATTGCCCTCCTTCACCCTGGCTTTCCATGGCCGTTACCATCTGCATGGCGACCTTCTTCCGTTTCGGCTGATTGGCCTCATCATCGCTTGAAAAACCCAATGCCCTGGTAGGGCATGCGGCTACGCAGGCCGGGAGCTGCCCTTTTGCCAGGCGTTCTATGCACAAATCGCATTTCAACACTCCTTTTCCGTTGGATTTAACCGACATCATGCCGAAAGGGCAGGCCTGGACGCACATCATGCAGCCGATACATTTTTCGTCATCCACCAAAACGGGGGCAGTGGGGCTGTTCCTGTGGACCGCGCCTGTCGGGCAGGCAAGGATGCAGGCTGCTTCTTCACACTGCCGGCAAGGCACAGGTACGGGAACAGTCTTATACGCTTCGACAAATATCCGGTAGCCCGGTTTCTCACCCTTCTGTACGAGGGTCAATACATCTTTTGTGGATGAATGCGCCTCCGCACAGGCAAGTTCGCAGGTATGGCAGCCCATACATCGTTCCACTTTAACAGTAATCTCTTTTTTCATCCTGATTTCCTTACCCTTCCGGTTTAAAAGCCTGCTCGTACATCAATGGTTTCAGCTTTAATGCTTTTCGCTTTTTATCGATGTGCCGCAGCATCATATGAGCCGCCTCAATGGGATTTTCCTCGAACGCCCATTTACCGCCTGTCTCTTTCTCTATTTCATCAGTCAGATATTTATATACTTTTTGGCTCCCCATTATAGGCAGCGGCTTATCGATCACGGTATAGACACCGGAAGCGACAAAATAGAAGCCTATAGCAATGGCTTTTTCCGACATCCATTCCGGAGCAGCGCCGGCAGCCGGCAGGTCGGAAATATCTTCTCCCAGCCCGCCTTCGGCCACGATGTTTGAGAGAACCCGCAATATCCGGCTGTTATCGACACACGCGCCCAGGTGAAGAACCGGCGGTATGCCCACAGCCCGGCAGATCTCCTGTAAGCCTTTACCGGCGAACTCAAACGCGGCCTCTGGTTTCAAAAGTCCATGTTTGGCGCAGCTTATGGCATTACAACCCGTTGTAACGACGATTGTATCGTTCTTTATCAGCTCCTTCACCAGTTTTATGTGACCTTCTTCGTAGGGCGTGTTTGGGTTGGAACAGCCGACAACTCCCGCAGCACCCCGGAGCCGGCCTTCGATAATTGCATTGTTAAGGGGTCGGTAGGTAGCCCTATATTTTCCTCCGAGGAAATTAAAAACCGATTCGGTTGTAAAACCTGCCACCAGTTTTTCCTTTACATCCGGCACAAACTCCTTATGCCCGTTCCGGTTAGTATAGTTATTAATCGCATCT
>JBFMGN010000377.1:0-4335 GCA_040752435.1 Spirochaetota bacterium | reverse complement strand
CGTTCCAGAATATAACGACGAGAATTTGAGAGAGAAGATTTATGAGAATTATAGAATTGTCTACCGTATTAAGGATGAGATTATTGAAATTGTTGCAATCTGTCATGGAGCAAGGCAATTAGAAAATATTCTGTAAGCGGGCATAACTTCGTTTAACAACAGGCTTTGCGACACTCTAATTGTTTGGATTAATATTTTGATGTCGCCCCATGCTGCGTGCTTATTATCGAGATGAAGATGGAAGTAGTGGGTGGCACAGTCCAAAATGAGAAAAAATATTCATTTCACGTTATTCATCTTCGGTAGTATTATCTTGATTGGCTTGGTTCCATTTTTTTATAGCGGGCCATACAGTAAGGTTTTAAACAAGCATGCGCAGTATATTCCTCGGGGAAGGAATACCCTTCATACTATCTATCTTTGAAAAACATCTCCAGGATTTCTGTGATATTTATGAAGAAAACTATGCGCGTAGATACGGAAAATATCGGCTTGACCGCATTGTGGAAGTGGTAGAACACTTCCTTGTGTGCGGCGATTACACGCAAGGTATTGCGCGAATACGGTGTAGTAATCCTGAATGTGAACATGACTGTTTCAGACCTTTTTCTTGTAAAGGATTTTATTTGTGCCCGTCATGTAGCCCAAAACGGACGTTCCTTTTTGCAGAGCACCTGACAGAAGAAGTACTCCTTCATCTTCCCCATCGTCAATTTGTCTTTACTTTTCCCAAAGCATTACGAAGGCACCTTCTTTTCTAGACTTTTTGCTGAGCTTAAAAAAATGACTGAATACTTTCGTAGAAAAGTTATCTGGCTTTTTGTGGAGAAAGAATTAATCAATGAGGAGTTCGCTCGGAACCTGCTTTCATGGAGATATTCCGGATTTGGAGCCGAAGAATCCGATCAAATTGCCGACTTCGATCCGCTTCCTGATGCCGACCCGGATAAGCTTGACAGGTACAAGCGGGCCTGGGCCAGGCTCCTTGCCAAGGTCTACGAGGTCGATCCTCTCATTTATCTTTGAATACGATAACAAAAAAAGACGGTGCGGTATTGCCTTTGTGGAAAAGCCGTATATAATCCATTCTGTTGTTTTCATTGCGGCCTGAAAAAAGGTCGATTCATAGCTGGAAGGATGGAATAGCATGCGGCAATCTTCTCTCAACCTCGCGCTTGTAGGCGCCGGCGCATGGATGGAGAAATATCATATACCCGCGATCATGTCTCTATCTGAAAAATGGAATCTGCGGATTCGCGGCATTTGGAACCGGACTATCGAAAAAGCGGAAGCATGCGCCGCTACCTACGGTATCCCGAGGGTATATGAAAGCCTTGAAGAATTGACTTTAGACTCTGAAACGGACTGCCGGGTCGTGGTGGTAAGCAAGACCGCACTGGCGGAAACTTTGCGGGTACTAACGCGCCGGCCTATCCCGCTTATTTCGTAAAAGCCCCCGGGAGCGACGGGGGCTGAAGCCCGGGAACTGGCGGAGCTCGTTATAGTTCCCAATGTTGTGGCCTTTAACCGCCGTTATGCACCGCTGAATCTGAAGCTTCATGCTCTTCTCCGGGAAGAACAGCAGCCCCCCCCACTTTGTGGAATGTTCCTTTTCGCGGCGCGGCAGGAACGACAAAAACTTTATCACCGAAAGCGGAATACACGGCATCAATTATCTTGAGTTTCTTTTCGGCCCGATCCGGCGGGCGGAGACGGATATCTATGAGATTCCAGGGACGGATGGGCATAATCGTGTGGTGAACGTGGAATTCGCTTCCGGTGTCAGGGGTATAATCAAGTTTTTCCCTTTTTCAGGAAATGCCGTGGAGCGATATGAAATTCAGGGATTGAACTATTCAGCATATCTCTATACCGCCCAGCACTACACCGACGAGTCGGAGAGTTCTTTGACTCTGTGCCGGCAAACCGTAACAGGGAAACTGGAGACGACTCGATATGGCGACGAGGACACCGATCCGCTGGTTCGAGCGGGGTTCCTCGGGGAATATGAAGACTTCTTTCAGACGGTGCGAGATTCCAAGCACGTAACCCGGTCGAATTTTATGAATGCCTGGCATTCCCAGGTTCTGGCGGAGTCGATTGAAAAGGGAGTCCCCTACCGGGATTAAAAAGAGGATGCCTCTTATTGGCGATATCCTAATAGATAGGAAATTTCCTTGGCCGCTTCGACAACCTGTTCCGCGATACCTGGTACTCGTTCGGGAGTTATCCGCGAGACGAGGCCGAGAACGCTGATTGCGGCGATTACACGGCCGTCGTTATTGTAAATCGGGGCGGCGACACTCCGAATAAGTTCGTCATGCTCCGCATTGCTCACCGCATATCCCCGGCTTCGGATTTTTTCGAGTTCTACCCGAAGCAAGACCGGATCCGTTATCGTCGTTTCGGTAAACTTCTCCATGCCTTTTTCGCTGATGATTTTGTCAATTTCATTCTGATCAAGGAAAGCGAGAATGGCTTTTCCCGCTCCGGTTGCATACATAGGCGCGGGGATACCGATGGCCACCGGATACCTGAAATGGTGCCAATACCAATTGCCCGATTCCATGCTCTCGATAGGGAGAACCTCTCCATGTGCGACCACGGTCAAGTGAACCGTGAAATCAAGTTTTTCCTGAAGTTTTTTTAATATTGGCCGGCTTATTGTCCGTATCTCAAGGCTGGAGCGTGCAACACCTCCCCACTCAATGAGTTTAGTCCCAAGATGGTATCGGCTTCGGTCCGGACCTCGGTGTATAAGCTCTTCCGCTTCCAAGGTTGATAGGATTTTAAAAAGTGTGCTTTTGGGAAGCGGATAGAGTTTTAATATTTCTATGTAGGTAAGAGGCCCCTTTTCCTTGATTATATCAAGAATGCGGACAGCCTTTATGATGGAATTTACAAGATCCATAAACATGAACTTTTTACATATACAGGAATAATTGTCAAGTGCATCAAAGGAGGCTTCATAGTATCGCACTTTTTCTAAATTGACAAATTCTCCGGACCGTATATAATGCCTCGTAGCGGTTTCACATATATAAAAGAGGTTCACAGTTTATGCTTCTACCAGCGCACGCGCCCTCAACATTTTCAGCTTTGAGAATATCCGGCCCCGAACACTTGGAATTCTATACCCGCCGGCAAAGACCTTTGCAGGCAAGTGAAGTGCTTGTCGAAGTGCATGCCTGCGGCATATGTGGCAGCGATCTCAGGCTTTATCGAAACGGAATAAAAGATTTTCCATATTTTGGGCATGAATTTTCCGGGACCGTTGTGGAGACCGGAAAGGATATCGAGGATTTTCACGCTGGGGATCGCATCACGACGGGATTGTTTCAGGGCTGCGGTAATTGTGAGCCCTGCCGAATGGGTTTTGAAAATTTCTGCCTGACTGCCCAAAGTACGTTTTTTCCCGGCGGCTTTTCACAATACTGCGTTATCAAATGTGCAGGAAATTTTCGTTCCATCACGAAAATACCCGATGAACTTGATGATGTTGTGGCAACTCTCCACGAACCTCTCAGTTGTGCCCTGCGAATATTTGAAAGGGCGGAAGCGGCGAAATCCTCAAGAATTATTATTGCCGGCCTGGGTATGATGGGCCTCATGAGCGGGCTGCTTTTTAGAAAGTCGTTCCCGAATTCTGAAATATTCGGCCTTGATACAAATCCAAAGCGCCTGAAGCTTGCCCAAGAGCTAGGTATTGAAAATTGCTTCCTTCTTGACCATCAGCATTCGGAAGCTCTGTCGAGTTTGGAGAATACGGGCGGGGTCGTTGTTGATGCGACCGGCGTCTCCTCCGTGTTCCCGCTCTCGCTGCGCCTGGCAAGGCTTGGAGGTACGGTAGTATTAGGCGGGGTGCCGGAGGGCAGCCTCCCCTTCAGTCCCCTCCCGATTTTTCGTAAAGAGCTTACCGTGAAGGGGGCAAAGGGGCCGTATCCGTTCCAAGATGAGAACGGCGCCTCGCGGGTCGTGCGATTTCTCCTATCCGCGGATTGGCCGTGGGATAAAATTACATCGATATTTTCATTCGAGTATGCAGCCGAAGCTTTCCGGCAAAGTGCCGCCGGCGAGACCCTTAAAACCGTGCTGTCGGTGCGCTGAGAGAAGCCAAGGCTGTAACAATTGTCTTGACAGATCCGTAGGGTCGTGATAAATTACTATTGTAATATATGAAATAAGTTCATATATATGGAATTTAATTTTAGAAAAAGCAGAGGTTAGGTATCGAATGGAGAAGATCAAAAAAATCGATCAGGGCATCGGGTTAGCGGAAGAGGCCGTCTCCATCGCTTCACTGGTAATCATTGTTTTACTTGTCGTCGCACAGGT